>NZ_JBMHFC010000002.1:0-245336 GCF_049166725.1 Streptococcus atopicus | reverse complement strand
CCATTGAAACGCGCTTTTCTGAGTTATGTGCTCTCTTTGATATGGAATACACCTTCGCCAGAGGAGTAGCTGGACTACAGTTGAGGATTGAACAAATCCTATTGGCTTATAATTTGAGCTATTTTGAGTTTAACTAGCACCACGGGTTATATAATTTTCCTTATATTTGCTGTCTTTATCATAAGCAGCAACAACTGATTGTATTCATTAAAAATTAGATATAAATCACTTCTGTAGATATTAAATAATGGGCTAATTTTTGATTGATTTCAATTGTTTACGAATCATTTGAAAAACAATCACTAAAAGCGGCGTTAGTAAGATAAGAACTAGCCCTAATCCAATAAAAGTCTGATCAAAGCCAAAACTGTCAATCAGCCAACCAACAATCGGAAAAATGATAATCATGCTTAAACTGAACATCATTGAAGCAACACTTAACATGGTCGCTCTGGCTGAACTTGGTAAATACTGTTGCAAATCATTGTAAAAAATCGGTTGGTACATGGCATACAGAGCATTTGTCGTCAAATAAACAAGTATATACATAAATGGTGTTCCCAAAAATGACAGTACATAAGCTGCTCCTGTTAAGCTGACAACTACTGGAAAAATCCGAAAAGAATGCCATGTTTTCCCAATCTTACTGGCAAGAGAAACTGCCAAAATATTTAAGACGCTACCAATCAACATAACTGTCGAAATCTGCCATCCTGCCAAGTCTGGCAATTGCTTTTGATAGTAAAAGTAAAACATGCACATTATTGTTCCAACAAATTGAAAAATCATCATCCATGTAAAAAGACTGGGATTATTTTTCATCTCTTCTTTTACCGTCAGGATTATTTTCTTCATCGTGACCACTTCGTCATTTTTCTTTTTCATTGTCGGTTCTTTTATCAACCAAATCAGAATTAAAACAATAATAGAAACCGCAATCATGATATAATAGGGAATATACAAATATCCATGTACAAATAACCCCGCTAGTACCGTTCCTAAAGAGATTGCTGCCTCAGAAACACCTGACATCAAACTTGATATTTTCAAATAACGGTCTTTTAAACCAGCTTCTACAGCAGAGTCATATAACAGTGCAGAGCTCGTTCCTGAATCAAAGTTATAAGATAAAGCATTGATTATCATTGCCATTGCATATATCCAAAAATTCCCTTGCCCTGTCAACATTAAAATAGATGATAAAATGCTAGTCAAGCGGCTTACGTACAGATTGGTCTTATAAGAAAATCGATCTGCCAACATGCCTGACGGAATTTCAAAAACAATGCCTGTTGCATGAAAAATACTCTCTAACAGCCCAATTTGCAGTAAAGACATACCATTTTGACTGAGGAATAAAACCCAAAAACTCGTAATACCTAAAAATCCTAAGAATTCCACTCCTGCCATAAGAGGAATATTTCTTTTGTAACTTCTCCTAAACATACTTTTTCCTTTACTAAGAAGAAACCGAACTTTCCGTTCAGTTTTCTAACTTATTCATTTTTCATAATATTTCAATTTTAAAGAGGTTGGGACATAAGCTCCCAACCTCATGCATTTTATAGTTCGGCTTGCAAAACGCAGTGGTTGGTTGGATATCCTTATCCCTTGTTATACTGGTGATAACGGCTATCCTAACCAACTTGTACAGAGGTGGAAGTAAAACAGTCCAGTGGACTGTTTTAGGTCAGCAACTAGAAACTAGGACTTGCTGAAAAATCAAATTCTTCGAATGATTGATTTCTATCCCACTCTCACATTTCCTAAGGTTCAATTCTGTGGAGCATACGTGGGAATGGAATGGCTTCACGAATGTGTTTCGTTCCTGCAACAAATGTCACCATCCTCTCCAAACCAAGTCCAAATCCAGCATGAGGAACTGAACCATATTTACGAAGATCTAGATAGAAAGCATAGTCATCAGAGTTCAGACCATTTTCTTCAATCTTCGCTAATAATTTTTCATAGCTTTCTTCACGAGCTGATCCACCAATGATTTCTCCATAACCCTCTGGTGCTAAAAGGTCTGCACAAAGCACACGTTCTTCGTTACCAGGAACAGGTTTCATGTAGAAAGCCTTAAAGCTAGCAGGGTAGTTCACAACGAACGTTGGCACACCAAAATAGTTTGAAATCCAAGTTTCGTGAGGTGAGCCGAAATCATCACCTCGTTCGATATGCTCATACTCTGCATCTTCATCATTTTCGTGTTCTTGTAAGAGGTCAATTACTTCATCGTAAGAAATACGTTTGAAGGGTTCTGCTACGTATTTTTTAAGAAGATCAGTATCACGTTCCAACACTTCAAGCGCATGTGGTGCACGATCCAAAACTCCTTGAATCAAAGCCTTCACATAAGCCTCCTGAAGATCAAGCGACTCATCATGAGTAACAAATGGATATTCTGCATCCATCATCCAGAATTCTGTCAAATGACGACGTGTTTTAGATTTTTCGGCACGGAAAACAGGGCCAAAGTCAAATACACGACCAAGTGCCATAGCACCTGCTTCTAAGTAAAGTTGCCCAGATTGACTTAGAAAGGCAGGAGTTCCAAAATAATCTGTTTCAAAAAGCTCTGTGGAATCTTCTGCTGCATTTCCCGATAAAATCGGACTATCAAATTTGATAAAGCCATTGCGGTCAAAAAATTCATAGGAAGCATAGATAATCGCGTTGCGAATCTGCATAATTGCCATTTGCTTGCGTGAACGCAGCCATAAGTGACGATGATCCATCAAAAAGTCTGTTCCGTGCTCTTTTGGTGTGATAGGATAATCATTAGACTCTCCAACGATTTCAATATCCGTCACGTCTAATTCATATCCAAATTTTGAGCGCTCATCTTCTTTGACGATTCCTTTTACTAAAACAGCTGTTTCTTGGTTCAAGTGTTTGATGATATTAAATTTATTCAAACCCTCTTCTTCACCAAATTTTTCAAGGAAATTTGGCTTGAAAGCCACAGCTTGAAAAAAAGCTGTCCCATCTCGTAATTGCAAAAAAGCAATCTTTCCTTTTCCTGATTTATTGGCAACCCAAGCACCAATCGTCACTTCTTCTCCGACATGATTTTTAACATCCATAATTGAAGTATATTTTGTTGACACGTTTTTTCTCTTTTCTATTTTATTTTTTATGATAAACAGCCTCAATGTTGTTCCCGTCTGGGTCTATCACAAAGGCCGCATAGTATTTTTACGTTCGCCAGGTGCACCATTATCCTTTCTTCCAGCAGCCAAAGCTGCTTGATAGAAAGCATCTACTTCTTGACAAGTTTGAGCACTAAAGGCAAAATGCATCGACTCTTGTTGACCAACATTTAGCCAAAAATCACCACCTGGATCCACATCTCGCGGTTCTGTGAAATTAACGACTTGCCCCGTATCAAATTGAAGGTGATAATTTAAAGGAGTTAAAGTGGCTTGATAGAAAGCTTTAGAAATTTCTAAATTCTTTACCTTAAGGGTAAAATGATCGATCATTTTTTAACCCTCCATAAACGCCTTGATACGATGAACGGCCTCTTTCAAGGTATCCATATCCGTCGCATAGCTCAGGCGAACATTCTCTGGCGCACCAAAGCCAGCACCCGTTACAAGAGCGACACCTACTTCTTCTAGAATAGCTGTTGTAAACTCTGTCACATCTGAATAGCCTTTCAGCTCCATTGCTTTTTTAACATTTGGAAAGAGGTAAAACGCTCCTTGTGGTTTCACCACTTCAAAGCCAGGAACTTCTGCAAGCAAAGGATAAATGGTATTGAGACGTTCTTCAAAAGCCTGACGCATGATTTCAACAGTGTCTTGAGGGCCCTTTAGAGATTCAATCGCCGCATATTGGGAAGCAGCGGTTGGATTAGAAGTCGTTTGTCCAGCCACTTTACTCATCGCTGCAATGATTTTTGGTTCTCCAACAGCATAACCCAGCCTCCAACCAGTCATCGAATACGACTTAGATACACCATTGATAACAATTGTCTGCTTGCGAATAGCTTCAGATAAGCTTGAAATCGGTGTAAATTCATTTCCATTGTAAACCAAGCGGCCATAAATATCATCTGCCAAAATGAGAATATCATGCTCTACCGCCCAATTACCTATCGCTAATAACTCCTCATCAGTATAAATCATTCCCGTTGGATTGGAGGGAGAATTGAGCACCAAAACTTTCGTTTTCTCTGTCCGAGCAGCCTCTAATTGCCCAACGGTCACTTTGAAATGATTGGCTTCCGTCGCTTGAACAAAAACTGGTATCCCTTCTGCCATCTTAATCTGGTCGCCATAACTAACCCAGCACGGTGCCGGAATAATCGCTTCATCACCTGGATTGATGACACTCATAAAAAAGGTATAAAGGGAGAACTTTGCACCCGTTGCAACGGTCACTTGATTTGGTTTAATCGTATAACCATAGTATTTTGCAAAATATGCTACAATTGCTTCCTTTAATTCAGGCAGACCACTGGTAACCGTATAAAAGCTAGCTCTACCGTCTTTTATTGCAGAGATAGCAGCATCTTGAATATTCTTCGGAGTTGGAAAATCTGGCTCTCCCAAAGTCAGCGAAAGGATATCACGACCTTGTGCTTTTAAAGCTTTTGCGCGCGCCGCTGCTGCTAAAGTTACACTTTCTTCCATATTTAAAACACGATTTGATAATCTCATAGTCCCTCCTTGCTGAGCAATGTTCCTGTTTCAAATCCAACATTATAATAAGTTGTTCCAGACTTGACTTCCCAGATTGGTTGCTCTTTTACATAGCCAAATGTCACTTTATCAATTTGTTTGGCACCACTCTCTTTAGCGATTTGTTTTGCTTTTTCTTGACTAATCCCTTTGGACAACTCATAAGTATAGATTTTATCACTATCTGCTTCTATCAAAACAGCAAGCTGCGTCTTTTTACGATTTTTCCCCAAAAGACTGTAATAACTTTTTTCACCGTTATAAATAGCAAAGCGATCCACTTTATCCAAATCTGCATATTGACGAGCAATTCTACTAGCCGTTACCTTAGCTGATTGGTAAGGATCCATAGATAGATTTAAAATGTAAAGGTAAGAAAAAGTGAGAACGGCCAAAACTATCACACTTCCGATAATATATTGCCAAATAATGAAATTTCTATCATTTTTTCTTCTATTTTTCACTCGTCCATTATACTATAAATAAGGACTTTTTTCTATCTTTTTCTAAAATTTGATTTTATTACTACTTATTGATAAAATACAGATATGGACAAACTAACAAAACTTTTTCAAGAAAATCGTCTTGATTTAAAAACAATGATTGTTTTAAATAAAGCTATTCGCACGATTCGACCTTTTGAAAATCAAGCGGCAAAGCAACACAAATTGACTCCAACTCAATTTTCAGTCTTAGAAACCCTTTATAGCAAAGGGAACTTACGCATTCAAGACTTAATTGATAAAATGCTTGCGACATCTGGAAATATGACCGTTGTCATCAAAAATATGATACGGGACGGTTGGATTTTTCGTACCTGTGACCCATCTGATCGACGTTCTTTTTTAGTCGGATTGACACCAGAAGGACGTAGTAAAATTGAAGCGGTTCTTCCAGAGCATATTCAAAATATCCAGCAAGGATTAAGGATTTTAACAGAGCAAGATAAAGAAGATTTGATTCGAATTTTAAAGAAATTTAAAGATTTGAGCTAATTTCTTGCTAACTAGTGATATTCGTTGTAACATAAAAAGGTACAAAAGAAAAGGAGAGTGACTTATATGTCTAAAAAAGTACTATTTATCGTCGGGTCTCTTCGCCAAGGCTCATTCAACCATCAGTTAGCTTCTCAGGCTGAAAACATTCTTGCTGACAAAGCTGAAGTTTCTTATCTTGATTTCAAAGATGTTCCATTTTTCAACCAGGATATTGAAAGCCCAGCTCCCGCGGCTGTTGCCAAAGCTCGTGAAGAAATTCTCGCTGCTGATGCTATCTGGCTCTTCTCACCAACCTATAACTGGGCAATTCCAGGAGTTGTTAAAAATCTCTTAGATTGGCTATCACGTGCACTTGACCTTTCAAACCCATCAGGGCCTTCTGCTCTTAATGAAAAACTTGTAACAGTTTCCTCAGTAGCCAATGGAACTTCTCCAGATGAAGTTTTCAAACATTATCGCAGCCTTCTTCCATTTATTCGCATGAAAGTTGTTGAACCATTTACTGGTGTTGCTGTAAACCCAGAAGCCTGGGGAACAGGTCAACTGACAGTTTCCGAAGAAAAACAAGCTGAACTCGCAGCTCAAGCTGAAGCATTATTGGCAGCTATTGACTAAAAACAACCCAAAACGGAATGATATTTTTACATCATTCCGTTTTTATTTATTCTCCTTAACAAAGACATAGGTATTTATCGTAGACAAATCCTCTCGGAAAGCAAAGCCTGCAAATTGCAATTGTTTGATTTCTTCTTTGCTTTTTACTTGGCTTTCAATTAAAGCTGTTAAAAATTGACCACGAGCTTTTTTAGAAATAGTTGAGTGAACTTTCAAACTTCCTTCTCTATCTTCTAAAAATTTAAACCGAAGCATCTTATCGCGCACAGATTTGGAAAACACCGTCTCAAACTCACTTGATAACAGAGACAAAATCATTTCCTCATCTGAAATAGCTGCGTCATAATCATTGCGCCAATAATTTTTCAAGCTTTTGCCAGAAATAGTACATTTTACTAAAAAATCCAAGCGATGAGGTGAAATCAACGCCATAACTGGTATAACACCATATAGACTAGAAGTGATGAACAAATGCTTGTCTACATACCTCAACTCTTGCTCCGTTAAGTGACTTCTTTTGATGTTTCGATACATAAGACCATCAAATAAATGCAAAGCTGGGTAAGTAAGAGCTTGCCCATTTTTTAATTGTTGAAGATGAATATACTCTTCTTCTGCACGTTCCAGACTAATATGATAGAAATCTGCTAATTCTTCAATAGAATACTGTGATAGACTAGCTACAATTATTTTTGTTTGCTCTGAAAGGAAACACTTGCCATGAGGTTTAAGGCTAAGATTCATTTCCTTTGCAGTTGGAATTAAAATTTTCATAATCTTATTGTATCAAAAGTTATTTTGCAGAACAAATGATTTTTCTCTTGACACAAGACATTTATTATTATATAATCTAGTTATTAAGACTAGATTATAAAGAGGTGGATATTTTGAAAATCACAAAATTCCCAACTTGGGAAGAACTACCAGAGTTAGATCTTTATCTTGACCAGGTTCTCCTCTATGTGAATGGTGTCAACGAACAAGCATTTCATAGCACAGATAAGCCTTTAACAGCTGCTATGGTCAATAATTATGTGAAACACGCCCACATTCCAAAGCCAATTAAGAAAAAATACAATCGTGTACAGATTGCTCGTCTGATTGTACTGACGACGTTAAAACCTGTCTTTCCAATACCAGATATTATCAAGACGATTCAACTTCTGGTAGACGGAAAAGATTCGGCCACTCTTTATAATGAATTCGTTAATTGCATGCAAGAAGAAAAAGCTGACACAGTCGCACCTGCTATTGAAGCAGCTTGCCAAACGGTGAAATTATTTCATCAAACAAAAAAATTAGCTCTAGCCTTAGACGGAGGTAAAACAAATGAATCAAACGCTTAAACTCAGCAAACAACTCAGCTTCGGGGAAGAAATTGCCAATGCTGTCACTCACGCTGTTGGGGCTGTGGTTATGTTAGTACTGCTTCCTATCTCAGCTATTTACAGCTATGAAGAACATGGTATGCTTACCGCTGTCGGAGTTTCAATTTTTGTCATCAGTTTATTTCTGATGTTTCTTTCTTCAACGATTTACCATTCAATGAGCTATGGTTCTACGCATAAGTATATTCTACGGATCATCGATCATTCAATGATTTACATTGCTATTGCGGGAAGTTATACGCCAGTCGTACTATCTCTTATGAACAATTGGTTGGGTTATCTTATTATCGCAATTCAATGGGGAACGACCATTTTTGGTATTTTGTATAAAATATTTGCTAAAAAAGTTAATGAAAAATTTAGCTTGGCACTTTATCTTATTATGGGCTGGTTAGTGATTCTGATCATTCCGCAAATCATTGGTCAAACGGGACCTATTTTCTGGGGATTGATGTTAGCTGGAGGACTCTGTTATACTGTTGGTGCAGGATTTTATGCTAAGAAAAAACCATATTTCCACATGATTTGGCACCTCTTTATCCTAGCTGCTTCTGCACTTCAATATCTTGCTATTGTCTATTTTATGTAAAACATTTTAAAAACAATCATTCTCTAAGTCGCTCTTCTTAGCAGAATGATTGTTTTTTTATCAAAAAAGCCAGGCTACTTTGAAAAGTAACTTGGCTTTTTGCAATAGTTTATTTTGATTTAATATAATTGACACCATCTGCTTTTGGTGCAACAGCTTTTCCGAAGAATGCTGCCAACACAACAATAGTCAATACATAAGGTGCAATTTGTAGGTACACAGCTGGTACATGTGATAGGAATGGTAATTGACTTCCGATAACGGCCAAACTTTGAGATAGTCCAAAGAATAAACTTGAAAGCATAGCGCCAATTGGATTCCATTTACCAAAAATCATAGCAGCCAGTGAGATGAATCCTGGTCCGATAATGGTTGTAGCAGCGAAGTTTACGGAAATAGATTGTGCATAAATCGCTCCACCAACACCGCCAAGAAAACCTGAAATCATCACACCGTAATAACGCATGAGATAAACATTGATACCGAGGGTGTCTGCCGCTTGTGGGTGTTCCCCTACGGAGCGCAAACGAAGCCCAAATTTCGTCTTAAACATAATGAACCATGCTAGGAAAGCAAATGCAACTGCAATATACCCCATTAAGCTGGTATGTTTAAAGAAGATATCTCCAATGACTGGAATATCTGATAATAGTGGAAAATTAAATTTACCAAATGATACTTGAATATTATCTGTTTGCCCTTTATTATAGAAAGCTTTTACCAAGAAAATCGCTAACGCAGGCGCCATCAAATTGAGCACTGTACCACTAACAACATGGTCCGCACGGAAATTGATAGTTGCTACAGCATGAATGAGTGAGAAAATTAGTCCCACAATACCACCGACTAAAAGTGCTAACCAAGGCGTTAAACTTCCAAAGGTATTCACAAAAGTAAGGTTAAAGACAACTCCTGAGAAAGCTCCCATAACCATAATACCTTCAAGTCCGACATTGACAATCCCAGCATGCTCTGAGAAGGCACCACCGATACTAGTAAAGATTAAAGGTGCTGCATAAATCAGCATAGAGGAAACTAACAGACTTAACATTGTTACAAAATTCATCTTATTTTTCTCCCTTTACTTTCGCTTGTTTTCTTGGTTTGATAAAGTGTTCAATGATGTAATGAATACTTACAAAGAAAATAATTGATGCTGTTACAATATTGACCAATTCCGCTGGAATCGTTGCGGTGTTCATACCTGGAGCTCCGACTTGAAGCACGGCAAATAAGAATGCTGCAAAGAGAATACCAATTGGTGAATTATTTGCCAGCAAGCTAACGGCCATACCATTAAAACCGACAGCTAGGGAACTTCCTTGTACATAGACATTTTGGAAAGTTCCAAGTCCTTCAACAACACCTCCGACACCGGCAAGAGCACCTGAGATAATCATTGAAAGGATAATTGTTCTTTTAGCAGACATCCCTGCATATTCACTCGCATTTGGGTTTAGTCCGACAGAGCGGATTTCAAAGCCAAGTGTTGTTTTTTTCAACATAAACCAGATAAGAACAACTGCAATGATTGCAAAGAAGATTCCGATGTTCATCCGTGAATTGTTTGTCAACGCTCGTAACCATTCTGTTTGATAGGTTGCATTAGCTCCAACCTTAACACTTGAGTCAATACTTTGCATAACACTTTTTGGGAAACTATGAATCATTGCATTTCCAACATAAAGAACGATGTAGTTCATCATAATCGTAACGATAACTTCACTCGTTCCCAAATAAGCACGAAGAATACCAGGAATAGCACCGATAATCCCACCAGCTACTGCTGCAATGATAACTGTAGCAAGAATCATAATTGGACGAGGAAGATTAGGAAATGAAAGTGCAAACCAGCCACTCAAAATCCAACCAGCTAAAGCTTGCCCTGGCAAGCCGACATTAAAGAATCCAGCCCGACTTGCTACTGCAAACCCAAGAGCAATTAAAATAAGTGGACCCATTGCACGGAAAATTTCACCAATACTGCGGATAGTCCCAAAAGCAGCTTTGAACAGCTCTTCATAACCCCAGATAGCATCATAGCCAAAAATCCACATGATAATGGCACCGAGTAAAATTCCAAGAACAACGGAAATCAAAGGCACCGCAATTTGCTGTGTTTTCTTAGTCATTTGAATCTCCCTTCTTAATTTCACCACCAGCCATCAAGATACCCAACTCTTGTTTATTTGTTTCTGCTGGGGTAACAATACCTTGAATCTTACCATCATGGATAACAGCGATACGGTCTGAAACATTCAAAATTTCATCCAATTCAAAGCTGACAACAAGTACTGCTTTCCCCTTATCGCGCTCTTCAATCAAACGTTTGTGAATATATTCAATCGCCCCAACATCAAGTCCACGAGTTGGTTGACTAACGATTAAAAGATCTGGATTACGATCGATTTCACGAGCAATAATGGCTTTTTGTTGATTTCCTCCTGAAAGAGCAGATGCTGGAACACTTTCACTTGCAGCCCGAACATCAAATTCATCCATTAACTTTCGTGCATAAGAAGTGATATTATTGTAATTCAAAATTCCATTTTTGCTTAATGGCTCCTTGTAATAAGTTTGCAGAGCCATATTCTCAGATAACATCATATCTAAAACCAAGCCATCACGATGACGGTCTTCTGGCACATGACTAACTTGCATTTCGGTAATTTTCCGCGGAGATAAGCCAACGACTTCTTTACCCTTAATGGTAATGCTACCTGATTTCACCTTTCGAAGACCTGTGATTGCTTGAACTAGCTCGCTTTGTCCATTGCCATCAATCCCAGCAATTCCGACAATTTCACCAGCTCGTACATCCAAAGATAAATTTTTAACAGCAGGCACACCACGATTCTCATTCACAACCAAATCCTTAATAGATAGAACAACTTCTTTTGGATTTGAAGCTTCTTTTTCCGTTGTAAAGGATACCGAACGTCCCACCATCATTTCAGCAAGATCTTTATTCGTTGCGCCACCAATCTCAACGGTTTGAATACTCTTACCGCGACGGATGACAGTGACACGATCAGAAACAGCACGGATTTCATCCAATTTGTGCGTAATCAAAATGATGGATTTTCCTTCCTTAACTAGATTTTTCATGATATGTTCTAGTTCTTCAATTTCTGAAGGAGTTAATACTGCTGTTGGTTCGTCAAAAATCAAGATATCTGCGCCACGATACAATGTTTTCAAGATTTCAACACGTTGTTGCGCACCGACTGAAATATCTTCAACTTTTGCAGTCGGATCCACAGCTAAACCATATTTTTCGGATAGTTCCTTGATGTCTTTGATTGCCTTTCGAATATCTAAAACACCATTTTTGGTCGTTTCACTACCCAAAATGATATTTTCAGCAACCGTAAAAGCCTCTACCAGCATGAAATGCTGGTGAACCATTCCAATTCCTAAAGATGCTGATTTCGATGGAGAATCAATTGTCACTGATTTTCCATTCACAGTAATCTCACCACTTGTTGGCTCAAGCAAGCCAGCCAACATATTCATCAGAGTGGACTTGCCCGCTCCGTTTTCTCCTAAAAGTGCATGAATTTCACCGCGTCTTAGATTTAAGTTGATTTTATCATTTGCGACAAATTCACCAAAAATCTTGGTTATTTCGTGCATTTCAATGACATTCTCATGTGCCATATGATTGATTCCTTTCAGAAATTATTTTATTTCAGTAAAACTCACTAAAAGATTAGCCAGCTTTACTGAGACAAAAGCTGTCTCAATCTCAAAAAAGCGACCCACGAAGGTCGCTTCTTGAGTATCAGGTTATTATTTATTCTGTAGGAACTTTAATACTTCCGTCAAGGATTTTTGCTTTTGCATCTTCAACAGCTTTTTTAGCATCATCTGATAAGTTCTTAGTTGTCAAATCTACCCCACCGTCTTTCAGACCGTAAGTTGTAGTTTTTCCTCCTGGGAATTTATCTTTTGCTGTTTTGTTAGCAATATCTTTTACAGTACCACCAACTTTTTTCAAGCTAGATGCCAAAACAAAGTTAGATTCTTTGCCGTCTTTAGATTTGTATTTACCTTCATCGTTTTGGTCGCGGTCAACACCGATAACCCAAACTTTGTCAGATTCATTTCTAGTTTCGTTGATAGATTTTGCTTCGTTGAATACACCAGCACCAGTACCACCGGCTACTTGATAAACAACGTCTGCACCAGCTGCATATTGAGCTGCTGCAATTGTCTTCCCTTTAGAAGCATCTCCAAAGCTTTCAGCGTATTTCACATCAATCTTAATAGAAGGATCAACAGATTTCACACCTGCTTCAAAACCTTTTTCAAAACGAGTTAATACAGCACCTTTGATACCACCAACAAAACCAATCATTTTTGTTTTAGTTGTTTTGGCTGCAGCCACACCAGCAAGGTAAGCAGCTTCGTTATCTGCAAAGAGTGCAGAAGCTACATTCTTTTGACCTTTAATTTCATCATCAATAATAACATAGTTAATATCAGAGTGATCCTTTGCAGCAGATTCTACTGCATTACGAAGAGCAAATCCAATACCAAATACTAATTTGTAATTGCTAGAAGCAGCTTGCTCAAGGTTTGTAGCGTATTCAGATTCGTTTGTAGATTGGAAGTAAGTAAAGCCATGGTCTTTTGTCAATCCATTTTCTTTACCCCAAGCTTGCAAACCTTCCCAAGCAGATTGGTTAAATGATTTATCATCTACACCACCTGTATCTGTAACAATTGCAGCTTTCAAATCCGTCTTTGCATCTTTATTATCTGATTTAGATGCACGGTTACCACATGCAGCAAGTCCAATTGCTGCGACAGCTACTAGACCAAGGCCTAGCCATTGTTTCTTGTTCATCTCTGAACCTCCTAAATAAGATGTGCAACAAACGTTGCAAGATTAACTATGGTCAACTGACCGTTTTTACCAACTAGTCTAAGTTAGTAAAAGAATATGGAAGTAATTCCTTGACCGTCATCACGACCGTCGATTTATCTTTGGCAACAAGTGTCACCTTTAAATCCTGAGAAAAAAATTCTGCCATTACTTGACGACAAGCTCCACACGGAGAAACGGGTTTTTGGGTTTCACCATAAACGATTAGTTCCTCAAACTCCGTAACGCCTTCTGAAATAGCTTTAAAAATAGCTGTACGTTCTCCACAATTTGTCAAACCAAAACTAGCATTTTCAATGTTTACGCCTGTAAAAATCTGACCATTTTTAGCTACTAGTACGGCTCCAATTGGAAAATGAGAATAAGGAACGTAAGCTTTTTTACTTGTCTCAATCGCTAGATCAATCAACTCAGTAGTCGCCACTAGCTTTTTCTCCTTTCATAATGGCTACACCAGAAGAAGCTCCGATACGCGTTGCGCCAGCTTCAATAAACGCAACTACATCTTCATACGAACGGGCTCCACCTGAAGCTTTGACTCCCATATCTGGACCAACTGTTTTTCTCATCAACGCCACATCATGAACAGTAGCGCCTCCAGTTGAAAATCCAGTTGAGGTTTTCACAAAGTCTGCACCAGCTGCTTTAGCCAATTGACACGCTACAACTTTTTCTTCATCTGTCAATAAGCACGCTTCAATAATTACTTTTACAAGTGTATCACCACTTGCTTCTACTACTGCTGCAATATCTTCTTCTACCAAAACAAGATTTTGTGATTTCAAAGCACCAATGTTGATCACCATATCCACTTCGTCTGCACCATTCTTGATAGCATCTCTTGCTTCAAATGCTTTCACAGCAGGCGTATTTGCTCCCAGTGGGAATCCAATAACGGTACAAACTTTAATATCTGTATCTCGTAATCCTTCTGCTGCAAAGCTGACCCAAGTTGGATTGACACAAACACTTGCAAAATCATATTCTCTTGCTTCTTCAATCAATTTTTCAATTTGCTCTTGTTGAGCATCTGGTTTCAAAAGCGTATGATCGATGTATTTATTTAACTTCATTTTCGGTTCTCCTGTAAGTTAAGCGATTACTTCAATAATCTCTTGAACTTTTTTCGGCTCATTACTTATTTTAACATTTTTTTTGAATTCTGTAACTAGTTCTTGTGAAATTTTTTCATTTGCATAAACTTTTGCGACAATTTCACCAATTTCTACTGATTCTCCGACTTTCTTTTCAAAAACAATTCCTGTTTCAAAGTCTAAGGCGTCCGTTTTCACAGCTCGGCCAGCACCCAGTCGCATAGCAAATAAACCAAATTCCATCGCTGGCAATTCAGAAATATAACCAGCTTCATCTGCAGTTACTTCTACAACGTATTTTGCTGAAGAAGGGCGGTACAAATCTTCTAAATCGCCACCTTGCGCTGCAACCATGGCTTCAAATTTTTGAAGAGCTGAACCATTAAATAGATGTTCTCGAACCTCGTCTACAGTTTTTTCGACATTTGCTAAGCCGAGCATGATTTGACCTAATTCACAAATAAATTCAGTCACATCTTCCCGACCTTTTCCTTGCAAAATATCCAAAGCTTCCAGAATTTCCAAACGATTACCAATACTGGTTCCTAAAGGTTGGCTCATATCGGTGATAACAGCAGTTGTTCTACGCCCAACTGCCTTTCCTAAATCAACCATAGTGCGAGCTAGAGCACACGCATCATCCAAATTCTTCATAAATGCGCCTCCACCAACTGTCACATCTAGTAAAATACTATCTGCACCAGCTGCGATTTTCTTACTCATAACAGAACTTGCGATTAAAGGAATAGTATCAACAGTCGCTGTCACATCACGCAAAGCATACAACAACTTGTCTGCCTTCACCAACTGATCAGACTGACCAATGACGGATAGTCCAATATCCTGTACTTGCTTAATAAATTCTTCTTGGCTGCGCTCAATTTGAAATCCTTTAATGGATTCTAATTTATCAAGCGTTCCCCCTGTGTGACCGAGTCCACGACCGCTCATTTTAGCAACAGGGATTCCAAAACTAGCTACCAAAGGCACCAGTACAAGCGTTACCTTGTCTCCTACGCCTCCGGTTGAATGCTTATCAACCTTAACGCCAGATATAGCTGACAAATCAATTTGCTGACCTGTCCCTACCATGGTCATGGTCAAATCAGATATTTCACGAGTGGTCATGCCTTTAAAATACACTGCCATTGCAAAAGCTGACATTTGATAATCTGGCACAGTTCCAGCAACATAACCTTCAATTAACCACTTGATTTCATCGCTGGTTAATTCTAAGCCGTCTCGCTTTTTCTGAATAACATCAACTGCTCTCATATTTCCTTCCTACTTCTAAGGATATAATATCCCTTATCTTTTTTTAGAATTTCGCAGTTTCCAAAAACTTCTTCCATCTTGGCTTTGGCACTTGGAGCACCTTGTTTTTTTTGAATAACAATGGTTAAATCCCCACCGTCTAGTAAGTGCGTATAACTTCCTGTAATCACCTCATGAACAATCTGTTTCCCAGCTCGAATCGGTGGATTGCTGATAATATGATGAAATCTCCCTTCTACATTTTGATAAATATTAGATTGAAAAATCGTAGCTAGAACTTGATTACGCTCGGCATTTTGACGCGCCAAATCAAGAGCACGCTGATTTATATCAACAAGCGTCGCTTCGACTTCTTTAGCTTTGACCAAAGTCAGTCCCAATGTTCCATAGCCACAACCAACATCTAATACGCTTTCTTGCTTATGAAAATCAAGACACTTTAAAAGAGCTTGACTGCCATAATCAATCATTTTCTTACTAAAGACTCCTGCATCAGTCAAGAAAGTCATCTTTTGACCCAGAAGCTGAACCTTCAATTCGTGAATATCATGCTCTGCATCTGGATTTTCTGCGAAATACATTTTAGTCATAAAACTATTTTAACATAAAGACCTTTTATTTGTAAACCGTTTACAATTTGTTTAAAATTATGATATACTAATGGTCATATTAATAGGAGTCCTCTATGAATAACGAATTTATCCATTTTGAAAAAATTAGTCGAAAAACTTGGCAAAATCTGCATCGTAAAACAACCCCGCCTTTGACGCAAAAAGAATTGAATTCTATCAAAAGTTTCAATGATAAGATTAGCCTTCAAGATGTAACAGACGTTTATCTCCCTTTAACCAATCTTATTCAGATTTACAAGCGTTCAAAAGAGGATTTGGCATTCTCAAAAGGGATTTTTTTACAGAAAGCAAGCAAGCGGCAACCGTTCATCATTGGTGTTTCTGGAAGTGTCGCTGTTGGAAAATCTACTACTAGTAGGCTGTTGCAAATACTTTTATCTCGGACATTTTCAAATGCAACTGTTGAATTGGTAACAACAGATGGATTTCTTTATCCTAATGCTCATTTGGAAGAGCAAAATCTCCTCAAGCGCAAAGGATTTCCAGAAAGTTATAACATGGAGTTGCTACTTGATTTCCTTGACAACATCAAAAATGGACAAGACTATCAGATTCCCGTTTATTCACATGAAATTTATGATATTGTTCCTGATAAAAAACAATCTGTTACAGCTACAGATTTTGTCATTGTTGAGGGTATCAACGTTTTCCAAAATCCACAAAATGAACGCCTCTATATGACGGATTTCTTTGATTTTTCGATTTACGTGGATGCAGAAGTTGAGAATATCGAAACTTGGTATCTGGACCGCTTTAAAAAATTGCTCACTTTAGCAAAAGAAGATCCAAATAACTATTATCATCCTTTCACTTCTCAGCCAGAAAGTAAAGTTATGGAATTCGCTCAAAATGTCTGGAAGTCGATTAACCTTGTGAATTTGCAAGATTATATCGAACCCACACGCAACCGAGCTGAAATTATTCTTCATAAAACAGAAAATCATGAGATTGATGAAATTTACTTAAAAAAATAAAAAAGCTTGTCAAATCTCAACTTTTCATATATAATTAGATAGTTAGTATATCATTGGAGGTGAAAACATTGGCAAATATTAAATCAGCTATCAAACGCGCTGAATTAAACGTTAAACAAAACGAAAAAAACTCAGCTCAAAAATCAGCTATGCGTTCTGCAATTAAAGCATTTGAAGCAAACCCTTCTGAAGAACTTTTCCGCGCTGCAAGCTCAGCTATCGATAAAGCAGAAACTAAAGGTTTGATTCACAAAAACAAAGCGAGCCGCGACAAAGCACGCCTTGCTAGCAAACTTGCAAAATAATCTGCATAACGTAAAAAGAGCTCAAAGGAGCTTTTTTTGTTGCATCGGTAAGAAAGGCTCTATATGAAAATCGCAATTATCGGCTACTCCGGCTCTGGAAAGTCTACACTTGCTAAATATTTAGCAAAACATTATGACATCTCACTGCTTCATTTAGACACGCTACAATTTCTACCCAATTGGGAAATGAGTGACCGCAACTGGATGCAAGAGCAAGTTAAGGATTTTTTAGAAGCCAGAAAAAGCTGGGTAATAGACGGAAACTACAGCTCCTGCTGCTATGAAGAGAGAATGGAGCAAGCAGACCAAATTATTTTTTTAAATTTCTCGCCTTGGGATTGTCTTTTACGGGCTGTAAAGCGTTATTCCAAGAACAGAGGTGAGGTCAGAGACAGCATGGCACAAGGCTGTCCTGAAAAATTTGACTGGGAATTTATCCGCTGGATCTTACATGACGGACGAACTGCTAACATTCGGAAACGATATAAGAAACTTCAAAAAATGTATCCCTACAAATTTATAGTTCTTCATAACCAAAAAGAACTAGATAACTTTTTAGAGCAATTTTCATAAAAGACAAGAGCTATATTCAATTCAGTTAAGAAGATAGCTCTTGTTTTTTTTATTTTTTAATACAGTCAATATGTTCTAGCAAATATAACAGAAATTGAGGAATCGTCTCCAACATATCCTTTTCATAGACGCGTTCCGTCAACTGATGTAAATCTTTTCCCCAGGGTCCTAGATTGATGCCAGGAACATTGATGTCCTGAATTTTCTCAAAATCAATCGAATATAAATGTTCAGGAACAGCCATACTCTCGATAATTTTCTGATACTCTTTAACAGATTTTTCTAAAGCACAGTAACTAATGTCACAGATTCCCATAAAAAATTCTTCGACTTTTAAACGACTAGCTCCTTGTTCAACCAAGTAATCCCTATAAAATGCAATGAGTTTTTCAATATCAACCACGCTATTTTTCAGATGCCGACAATTCATGGAAGGATAATAAGGTGGTGCGATAGCCAGCACAATAAATGCTTCCTTTTTATCATAGAAATCTAACACCTTTTGAACAGCTGCAATGGTTATTTCTTGATAGCTTGAGCCCGCTTGAAATGCTTTATAAGCAAATTGGTTTACCTTGTGCATAAATTCTTCAAATCCAGCCTTCTTTTGACATAACTGGATTAATTCTTCATAAGTCAATACACGAGGTTTTGTTACTTTTTTATCCTCTTTATAAATCACCTGCAAAGCCTGATAACGCTCATAAAATTCATCAACAGCTTCTTGACAAAGATGTTGAATCGTCGCCATCAGCTCTTTCGGACTTTTATCTAAATAAAGAACACTAAAATAACCTGCTGCTCTTAAAACCGTTGACACATCATAATTTTCCTTCAAATCACGCATATAAGACCACGAAGGCAAAGGAGCCTGCTCTCCATAAATCGAATCCGACAAGAGGGGATTAAGGTCAATTTTTTCCACTACTTTTGCGAGGAGTGAAACAGCATTGATACCCTTGAGAGGTTCTTTCATGTGGGATAGAATACCCTGCGTCACCACGACAGGCATCATTTTCCCAACTGTTCCAACATGCAATACTTTTTCTTGAGCTGAAGGACTTTCAAATGGTTCTGAATCAATCGCCAAAATATAATTCAGATGAAATTTCTTTTTCAGATTAGCAAGCAAACCTACAGCAGCACGCATTCCCTGAGAATAAGATTCCTCATCTCCAACTGATAAATAAAGAAGATTCACTTCTCCTTCTGCTTTGCTCGCATATTCTGCTACCACTCCCAATTGCAAAGCCAATGCAGCTTTCATATCACATGACCCACGGCCAAACTGCCATTCGTTAGCAGCTATATCGTCTAACACATCTTGACCCAGTGAAGCACTCGCTAAAGCCTTTTTCAAAGCAACATTATCAAAAGCAAATTCCTTTAAATTTCCAAAATCCTCAATATCCACCGTATCATGGTGGTGAAACAAAATTACTGTATCTGCACGATGACGTTTTACCAAAGCCCAATTAACATTACGCTGATAAATATCATCCGGAATCTGATAGGTGCCAAAGTAATCTGAATGCTCTTGAAAATACGGCAAACTGCCAATATATTGATTGAGAAAATTTTCAATATTTCTTTCTGAACTCGTATGCGTGAAACTCTCAATCGCCATGCTCTTGTCAAAAATATCTTGAATCCTATTTTTCATCAATGGCTCCTTCAACTTTTTATAAAAATAGCTCACTAGCCTTATTATATACCTCAACAATCATCGTTTCAATCTTTTTTTCATCCTTTGACTCTATAAAATTTACGCAAACGTTTGCGTTGTAAAGATTATTTTGCTAAAATAATAGCCAACAAGACAAGAAAGAGGTATCTCGTATGAAAAATCAAACATTAATGCAATATTTTGAATGGTATCTACCAAATGACGGGCAACATTGGAATCGTTTGGCTACAGACGCTCCACATCTAGCTTCTAAAGGCATTCGCAAGGTTTGGATGCCACCTGCTTTCAAAGCAACTAGTTCTAATGATGTCGGCTACGGCATTTATGACTTATTTGACTTGGGCGAATTTGACCAAAAAGGAACCGTTCGGACAAAGTATGGCTTTAAGAAAGACTATTTGAAGGCTATCTCAGCACTCAAAGAAAATGGGATTGAGCCCATTGCAGATATCGTTTTAAATCACAAGGCGGCAGCAGATTACAAAGAGAGATTTACTGTTATTGAAGTTGACCCAAATGATCGTACAGTCGCCCTCTCTGAACCTTTTGAAATAAAAGGCTGGACCAAGTTCACATTCCCTGGTCGCCATAAAAAATACAATGATTTTGAATGGCATTGGTACCACTTTACAGGAACGGATTATGACGCTAAGCGAAATAAATCAGGGATTTACCTCATTCAAGGGGACAACAAAGGTTGGGCTGATGATGACTTAGTAGACAATGAAAATGGAAATTTCGACTATCTCATGTACGCTGACCTTGATTTTAAGCACCCAGAAGTCATTCAAAACCTTTATGATTGGGCAGATTGGTTTATCGAAACGACCGGCATTCATGGCTTTAGATTGGACGCTATTAAGCATATTGACTCTTTCTTTATGGGAAATTTTATCCGCGACATTATGGCGAAGTATGGAGAAGATTTCTATGTCTTTGGAGAGTTTTGGAATGGTGATGAAACTGCAAATAACGATTATTTAGGAAGTATTGACTATCGTTTTGATCTCGTAGATGTCAAACTGCACCACAACTTATTTGATGCTAGCCGTGCTGGGGCGGACTATGATTTGCGAAATATTTTTGAACAAACGCTTGTCAAAAACCACCCTAAATCGGCTGTTACTTTTGTCGATAATCACGACACACAACGTGGACAAGCGCT
This sequence comes from Streptococcus atopicus, assembly GCF_049166725.1. Taxonomy (NCBI): domain Bacteria; kingdom Bacillati; phylum Bacillota; class Bacilli; order Lactobacillales; family Streptococcaceae; genus Streptococcus; species Streptococcus atopicus. The sequence continues at coordinate 224,459 of NZ_JBMHFC010000002.1, read as the reverse complement.
AGAATCAACTGTTGAAGAATGGTTTAAACCTGTTGCTTATGCGCTTATCTTGCTTCGTGAAGCTGGGCTTCCTTGTGTGTTCTACGGAGATTACTATGGTATCAAGGGCGAGTTCGCTCAACAAAGTTTCCAAGAAGTCCTAGATAAACTGTTAGACATTCGGCTCAACTTAGCCTATGGTGAACAGACTGATTATTTTGATGACGAGCATTGTATCGCTTGGACTCGTTCAGGAAAAGACAACGGACAACCAATTGCTGTCATCATAAGTAACGACCAAGCAAATTCAAAACGCATGTATGTTGGTGAAAATTGGGCTGGTAAGGAGTTCAAAGATTACTTAGGAAACAGCTCTTCAATCGTGACAATCAAAAAAGACGGCTGGGCAGATTTCCCAGTTGCAGAAAAGTCAGTTAGTGTCTGGTCTGTGCAATAAAATAAAGAACACAGCAAGATTGAAACCAAAATTCGTTCTCTCTGTCGATTAGGGCGACAAAGCAAACCGAAAGTTGGGAGTCTTGTCCGCCGCTCAGCTGACGGTATAAACTAAAACTCAGGCAGTCAGTCAGCCCGGCTGACGAAAGCAACATTGGCATCCCAGCCTCAACCATTCAACTCTGCTTTTAAACAAGATAAAAACACGAACAATTCAAGATAGCCAACAACTAATCCTGACTTTGTTCGTGTTTTTCTCATCTTCCGAAACAACTTTCCCCCTATGGATACAAGTTATTCCTGACTTATTTTTTCTTTCTATTGTCCGTTCTAATGGCAATCTTCACCTCAAAAATGGTTCCTTTCGGCTTATTATCTTTCACAGTAATAGTTCCTTTAAGGGCTTCTGTGATTTGCTTTGCAAGCGACAATCCTAAACCAAAACCGCCTGTCTGCCGAGTCCGTGCTTTATCAACACGATAAAAACGATCAAAAATCTTTTTCTTATCTGCCGTACTAATCCCCGGACCATTATCTGCAACTTTCAAAAAAAGGGTCCGGTCATTCGCTGAAATCGTCAACTCAATTACACCGTCTTCATCTGTATATTTCAAGGCATTATCAAACAGAATTGTCATCAATTGCTTCAGCAAGGTCTTGTCTGTTTTAATCATGCGGTGAATCCTATTGTCAAATCGGAAAGTTTTCCCATTTTCTGCGGCAACCATCTCATAGTTGGTAAAGGTCGTATTAAAGAAATTTGGCTCGACATCGCCAATTTCTGGTTTAATCCCGTCATCGCGTCGTGCTAGATTGAGTAGATTTGTCGTCAACATTTTCATGTTTCGCACTTCATCCAAACTAGAAGCAATACTTTCGCTTGATTCCATAATGGTGGCTTCTGGTTTTCTAAACAAGGTTTCCAAGCGATTTTGCAAAACTGCTAGAGGCGTCCGCAACTCGTGACTAGCATTTTCAACAAAGTTCTTTTGCTTTTGAATACTCTCCAACAAAGGTTTTACGCTAACCCGAGCCAGATAGACACTTGCAATCAAAGAAATTCCCCAGAAACTAATCATCACAACTACAATCAGCTGCTCATGATTTTGACTGGTTTGTTCCAATTGGCTGATATTGATAAAGACAGCTGCGTATTTAACGTTCGTTTCCAAATTAGGCAATTTCACCTTAAATAAAATCGTCCGATAGGTTTCTTCACGCCCATAATTGCTTTTTACTTGAACTTGCCGAATGCGATCCAATTGCTTGCTATTAAAGGAAAGTTTGTTAAGTCCCAGAAAATTATTGCTAGTAATAATCGGCTTGTAATTCTTATCAAATAAGATAACTTCCGTATTGGCACTGACATTTGGTTTATCAGTAAGCTCTTTGTCACCCGTATCGGCTTTAGGATCTCCGTTGTCTGACTTCTGTTCCAGCCCCACTCTCCGAGCGAGCGCCAAATTGATGACAGAAGCGGAATCCTGACTGAGACTTTTCAAGTTATTATCGACCGTTGTATAAAGGCTTGAGCGCATCACCTGAATGATAATCAAAGTCATGGCTGAGAAAATGAGAGTAAAAATACCAAAATTGCGAATGAAATAAGAAAAATCATCCGCATACCATGTTTTTTTTAGTTTATTCAGCATCTTTTAAAATATATCCGACACTGCGAAGCGTTTGAAGATTGTTCGCAAAGGTCGTCCCTTTCAATTTTTTCCGGATTTTTGAAACATAGACTTCTACGACTGAAATCGTTGTATCACTATCAAATCCCCACAAGCGATCGAAAATCTGTGTCTTAGGCAAAATGACATTTTGATTTTGCAAGAAATACACCAGCAAGTCAAATTCTTTTCCGAGCAATTCTACTTCATTTCCGTCTACAAGTGTTGTGTTAGTTGATAAATTAACAGTGACATCACCATAAGAAAGGGTGTTTTCATTAAACTTACCAGAACGCTTCAACAGAGCTTGAATCCGCATTTTCAACTCTTCTAGATAAAATGGCTTGGTCAAATAATCATCAGCACCCAGCTCAAAACCATGTCCTTTGTCATTCAAACTTTCTTTTGCTGTCATGATTAGCACAGGAGTTGTGACACCTTTTTCACGCAATTCTTTCAACACTTGGAAGCCGTCTTTTTCTGGCAACATCAAATCAAGCAATATAAGGTCGTACACGCCACTCTCAGCCTCGTACAATCCTTCCTCACCGTCAAAAACTTGCATGACATCTGCAAAATCATCCAAAAAGTCAAATACTGAATTAGATAGACCGAGGTCGTCTTCCACTAATAGAATCTTAATCATACGCTTTTCCTTCTAAAATATAAGTCTGGAACAAAAGTTCCTAGTTTCAAAATTCGTTATGCACTAAACTAACGATGCAGTAGCAGATTGCTCAAAACAGCACTTTGAGGCTTGAGGGGATAAGATCACGAGCTAAACATTTTGAATGTTTAGTTCTGCCCACTCCTTTAATCGTGAACCAAGTACAAGTAAAGACTTCTTCTCACCTCACCTTTTTGAAAATCAATCTACTAACGTTTTGATTCTATTATATCATGACTTCCTCTGAAATATTAAGAATTTGTTGTATTTGAATCATTATTTTCTGTCGTGCTACTATTCTTATCTGATTTGGTTGAACCGTCAGCATTTGATGGAGCTTTTTTCTTTGAGTTATTACTGTTTCCTGAGCCATTTTGGCTATTACTATTGTCACTTTGGTTGCCATTTTGTTGGGGTGGCATTCCATTTGGACCACCTTGGTTATTTCCGTTTTGTTGTCCACCTGGAGGCATTCCTGGACCACCTTGATTTTGGTTCCCCCGTTGCTGGTTATTCTGTGCCTGAGTTGTTGTGCTTGTCTGTACTTTTGCCTGCTGATTGAGTGCATTTGTTGCTAAAGAGCCAATGCCTAGCCCACCGAGAAGACCAACAGCGAGTGATCCGCTCGCTACAACAGTCATCCACCATTTGGTACTTTTTTCAACCATGATCATCTTCTCTCTCTTCCTTGTGTTCTCTTGTTTCATTTTTATCAAATTCCTTCTTTCTATTTTTAAGCGATCAGAGATTGCATTCCAAAGAGTATTGCCACAATAACTCCTTTGATGCCAAAATTTATCAGACAAACAAATTTAACTTTGAGTTTTTCATCTCATCACGTCCTTTCTTTTGAATGGAACTATCATATCTACTTTTTCTTAAAAGTGACTGAATTTTTTCTTAAAAGAAACTAAAAATAAAGAGAGAAAATAGTAAAATGACACACAAAATATAAAAAAACTAAATCAGATTGTTCCAATTTAGTTTAGAAGATTATCTCATAAAACTTGTCCTAGAAAAGGCAAAGAGCATAGTCTCTTTTCTCAAAAGAGTGACCTAATTTCCATTTTATCTTCAAGTAATGCTGCTATTTCTTTCGGTTTTTCTATATACAATGAATGACTACAGCTAGTCATTTCTATGAGGTTTAGAAAGTTCGGGATGGTCTGTATAGCCCTCTTTTTCCAAATTGGCGTTTCCTTATTTATTTCTGGAATGAACAAAATTGCATTTTTATTTTTCAAAAAGGACAAATTTCTAAAAGCTTGCCGTCTTATTGTCAATAAATGAGTCATTAACTTTTTAGATAAGCTTAAATGCCAATGTTTTTGAACTTTATCAAAAACAAAACTTTCTTTTGCCGCCCTCTCCAAATTTTCTGACCATACAGCAGAGCTTTGTTTCTCAGTTATAACAGCTTTCTTTAGTTTCTCATAAATATTCGTTTGAAGATAATTCAGAGAATCTTCAATTTCTACATTCAAAGGGCAAATTTTATCCATATTAATGTATCCACCATCTAATAAGACGAGATGCGTAATTTTATCATAGACACTTGTTAGATAAACTGCTAAATCTGCTCCCAAAGAATGGGCTATTAACAAGAATATCGTCATCCATATCAACTTGTGCCATAAACCAATCTTTCAACGCCTGTAATGAAATCAGTTGCTCTTCCAACCTAGAATCATAAATATCTAGATAAGTAACTGGAAAAGACAGTGCATTAAAAAGGTCCTGGGGATAATAGCAATTGCAGCCTAGTCCTCCAATAAAATAAGCCTTCATATTCTTATCCTTTCAGTCAGATGTTTCCAAAACAAAGTTTACTTTTATATTTGATAAATTGCAAGAATAAGTGCAACATTTATTCGAACTCATCCTCTAGAGCTTCACAAGAAGTTCTGTAACCTAAACATTTTCGTGGTCGGTGATTGATATCATATAAAGCCTTGTTCAAATCTTCATCAGAGATAGTGGCTAAATCTGTTTTCTTTGGGAAATATTCTCTTAGTAAGCCATTTGCGTTTTCATTGCTTCCTCTCTGCCAGGATGAATAGGCATCCGCAAAGAAAAAGGAAATTCCTAAATTCTCTACCAGAGGATAGCAGGCAAACTCTTTTCCCCTGTCTGAAGTGAAGGTTTTAAGAGCCTCTTTTGGAAATAGCCTACAAAGTTGTTCGATGGCTGAAAACATGGCTTTGGCTGTTCTATCTGGTATCTTGAAAGCTAAGTAAAAACGAGTTTTTCGCTCTAGAAAGGTCGCTAAACACCCCTTGCTTTTGCCTCTGGAAGACACCACAGTATCAAGCTCCCAGTGCCCAAAAGTTTCACGATTACGGACCTCTTTAGGACGTTTGGAAATTGGCGTACCAATCCTAAATCTTCCACGTGTTTCTTTGGGTTGTCGAGTTTTTCCTTTACGACGAAGGACGCTCAAATCCAGATCAATCAAACCAGCATAAAGCCAGTTATAGATGGTTTTAAAAGCTACCATTGGCTTTTGTTCAAGCTGATAGCGGCCACAAATCTGTTCAGGCGACCAGGAGGATTTTAAACCGTTCTCAATTTCCTTTTTCAACTTTGGTGTCAAACAAGACTTCCGACCTTTTTGCTTAGCCCTGTGATCGTACTGTTCCTGTGCTGAGGTTGCGGAATAACCATTTTGGCATCGTCTTAACTCTCTTGAAATGGTAGACTTATGGACGCCAAGTTTACTTGCAATTTGGCAAGGTTTCAAACCTAATTCCAAGTAGGTTTCTATCTTTATTCGGTCAGTTATGGTAAGATGGTAGTAGCTCATAGTTTTTCCTCGGGTTCTGTTTGTGTGGTTACTTACAGTTTACACCAATGAAACACTATGAGTTTTTTTGTTGCACTATATTTTACAATTTATCATTTTATTGAGAATAACAAGCAAATATTGAACTCAAAAAACACAAAAGCCCTTCAACAATAAGGACTTTTGAGGACACATTATGTCCCCTGCCAGTAAAATTACGTTAAATTAAGTTAAAATAAAAAACAGAAATCGCATGAAATCAAGGTTTTATCACTTGCTTTAGAATATAAAAAAACAATTTTTTGAACAGATTTTGAACAAACTTTGTAAACTATCAATTCTCAACATGAGCAAGATTGCTTTTGCACTGAATCAAAAACTCACCATTAACATTGGCTAATATCAGCTTTTAGATGTCATATAAATAAACGCTATGAATAACACTTTAAGGAGTTCTTTTATATCAAATTGACAGATGAAGACATTGGGTGTATAATATACTTATGATATAAAAGGAGGTGCAAAAATGGCTCTCACAAAAAATAAGTCAAGATTAAATTTGAATATTGATTCCGACCTAAAAGAAAATGTAGGGAAAATTTTATCAGAAATGGGACTAGACTACACAACGGCTATCAATATCTATTTCAGAAAAATTTTAACCGAGCAAAAAATACCTTTTGAAATTAGTATTCGTAAAAATTTGACTGTTGATGAAATTTTTGGGAAAAATTGGAGAGACGGCTTAGATGAAATTGAGGACGATTGGGAATGACCTACCAAGTTGAATTAACTCCAGATGCTCAAAATGATTTAGCTAAATTAGATAATAGTCAAATCATTCATGTTAGAAAATCTTTACTCAAACTAGAACAAAATGGTCCTAAAGTCGGTGAAGCTCTCCACGGTAAGTTAGCAGGCTATCGCAAATTAAAACATAGAAAATTAGGTTTAAGAGTTATCTTTAGAGAAACAAGCAACGGAATTGAGATTATAGAGGTCATTGCGATTGGCAAACGGAGTGATTCTGAAATCTATAAGATTGCTGAAAAAAGAATTCTGCCTTAATTTATTTTTATTATACTATAAAAGCTCTAGTATTTTTAGATACCAGAGCTTTTATATTGACTTTTTCCCTCATGTGAAATAATTCTAAGTCAGTTTCATTTTACATACTATATCAATCTTGATTTAATACCTACCCCATTACGTCTAATATCTTCAAGGTTTCTATTGATTTTTGAAGATTCATTTCGAGCATTTTGCATGTCTTGCCGTAAGCGATTCGCAGATTCGCGAACCTCTGCCATTACTTGATCATAATTTTGATGCAATTGTTTCTCTAATTGTTTTTGCTGTTGTAACATTTGTTGTTGATGTTGTTCTGTACGCCATAGATTAGCTACTTCTTGAAAATTCATTGCACGGTAATCTTTCAAAAGAACAATCATTCCCGCAAAGTCTTCTAATTTGCAAAAATTATCAGGAATAAGAGAAATGAAATATGAGAAGGTTGGATCATTTTCTAAATCTTGTTTTTCTTGATTATACGATTGATACTGCGTTGTATTTGTTGCTTCAAGAGTTGCTTCTTCTGACACTTTCTCAGCTTGTTTACGTGTTAAACCATAATTAATTGTAATTTTTGGGAAAAAAAGAGATCGTTTTTCATGTTTAGTGATTTCACTTATCTTTTCATTCATCTTTTCAGTTAGAAACATGAATATTTTCGCAGTAACCTGCCCTATTACATATCCTATTGGGAGCTGTAGTATAGTAATAAAGAAATTGCTCTCTGAACTGGCAAAAAATGCTACAGCAAAAACAATTCCAATTATATTGGCTATTCTGTTCTTTTTTCTTTTAGTTGCTTGCTGTAGTCTTAGTTGACGGTTTGCTTTAATTGTATTTTGCATTTTATTGTTAAGAGTTACAATTTTATCCCCTTGTACATAAAGCAAAGTCAAAATATCAAGCAATTCTTCTCTATTAAAATCACTAACGGCTAACTTTTCTTCTGTCATATTTCCTTATCCTTTTCTTCCCTGTTTTCTACGTACACCAAAGCTAAGACTTGCTAAGATTCCCATACCTATCAATGCCAGCCATGAACCTTTTTCTCCAGTTTGTGGGAGTTGTTTGTCAGCTCGGCTATAAATATAGCTTGAGTGAATGGTTGGGCGAATCTTTTTGCTTGTGGTCATTGGTTTGGCAGCTTGACGTATTGAAAGAGCTTGTGCTTTTTCTTCTGCTGCTTTCTTAGAAGCAACCCACTCCTCATAAGCCTTCTTCACCGCATCATACTGGCTATTTGCATCCTTTTGGTCTTTCAACAGTTCCGCCAGTTTACTACGCGCTTCTAATGTTTTCGCAACGGCTTCCTTATGTTTCGCACTTGCTTCCAATTGTTTTGATACCGCTTCACCAAGCAACTTATCTGCATTCTTATACATGGCAAGCAAGTTTTGTTGGTCTTTCAACTTACTTTCAAGTGTCTTCGCTTCCGCCACCAATTTGGCTTCCACGGCTTTAGCATCGGCTACCGCTTGTTCAGCAGCTACCAATTTGGCATCTTCATTTGCTTTACTTGCTTTCAACACAGCCAAGTTGTTTTCAGCTGCCGTCAAGGCTTGTTCTGCGGTACGAAGTGCTGCTTGTTTTTCCTTGATAGATGCGTTCAAGTTGGCAACCGCTTTGTCTGCCGCATCTTTACGAGCTTGTGCATCCTTGCGAGCAGTCGTTGCTTTTTCAAGGGCTTCATTAGCCGCTGGTGTAGCGTCTTTCACCCCGGTGAGTGCTGCCAATTTGGCTTTGGTAGCGTTGAGCATCTGTTGCGCTTCCATTGCTTTGGTTTCTGCTTCACGAAGGGCGGTCGCAGCCTTTTGAGCCGCTTCTTCTTTAGCAGCCAAGACCGCTTGCGCTTTTTGCAATGCAACTTGTTTTTCTTGAATCGATGCGTTGAGGTTGGCAACCGCTTTGTCTGCACTCGCTTTGCGGGTTTCTGCGCTAGTACGCGTTGCAACTGCTGCACGGTGTGCCATTTCAGCGCTAGGTGTTTGGAGCGCTTGGTTGCGTACAGTAGCCAATTCGCTTTGTGTCGTGCTCAGTGCTTGATGAGCTGCATCAAAAGCAGCTTGTTTAGCAGTCAGAACCCCATTGGCTTCATTGAAGGCTGTGAGTGCTGCTTGAAAGTCACTTTCGGCTTGAGCCAAGTCTTTTTCCAATTGCGTCGTGTCATATGGGTCTGGTAGGGCTTGACCGGCATATTTATCACTGAATCCCACATAGTGCATGCGACCAAGTCCGTTTGGGGTCACACTGGATGCGACACCGATAACGTCGTCGTATTGATCACCACTAATCATGTTTTTAGTATGACCAAAATCACTATAATAATCATTTACAATCATGTCAATGATTTTACCAGCAATGAAACGATACATTTCCGTCATGGTTGTAGTGCGATAAGACATACCAGCGATATTTTCTGTAATCCATGTCAATTTTGAAGAAGGTGTTTCACCAGCAGCCAGAGCGGTATGACTGTGACCAGATGACCATGGTTTGTTTTCTTTTGCATAAGCATCCGCAACTTTTTGCACATAGTCCATTGCTTCTTCGGTGGTGTAAGTCTTCACCTTAGTACCCCAGATTTGGCGACGCACTGCTGTAACTAAGTGTGCATAATATTGGGTTAAGGCTTTTGCTTGTTCACGGGTCATATGAGCTGGATCAACGGTTGATGGGTCAATTGGTACATTTCCATCCCGTTCAATGTCGTAAGCACCTTCTTCAATCCACTTGTTGAAGACGTCTTGAAGCGCATCCTTATCAGCTTCTAATTGATCGGATGCTAGATACTTCTTATAAGCATCAATCACATATTGTGGTACGGTGATAGTAGATAACTTCTTCTTAGCATCCAATTCTTTCTGCAACGCATCACGTTTGGCTTCGGCTGCTTCTTTGGCTGCTTTCTTGGCTTCGGCATTTTTCTTAGCTTCCGCAAGGGCATTTTCGGCGTCTGTTTTAGCTACAGCTTGTTCTGTCTCTTTTGTGGTTAAGTCTTTGATTTTGGCATCACGATCGGCGTCTGCTTTCTTGGCTTCGTCCAATTTTTGAGCGGCTTCCACTTCTTTGGTTTTGGCGTTAGAAAGAGCCTTCTCAGCAGCTTTTTGTTCGTCCAAGACCTTTTGGGCACCCGTCCCGTCAAGGGCTGCCTGAGCTGTTTCTACGGCCTTTTTAGCAGTGCTGACATCCGCTTTAGCAGCGCTATCCGCTGTCTTTTTCGCAGCCGCATCGGTTGCCGTGTCGGTTGCCGTTTTGCTTTGAGCGGCTGCTTGGTCTTTCAAGTCCTTGATTTGGGCATGACGGTTGGTATCTGCCTTTTTAGCGTCTACCAATTTTTGAGTGGCATCGCTTTCTGCCTTTTTGGCATCTTCTAAGCCTTTGTTGGCGGCTTTTTGTTCATCAAGTGCTTTTTGTTCGCCTGTGCCATCGAGCGCTGCTTTGGCGGTATCGACACCTTTTTTAGCCGTATCAACAGCTTTTTGTCCAGCTTCTACCCCTTTTTGGGCTTGTTCTACCGCTTGTTTTTGGGCAGTCGCCGCGTCAGTCGCTTTTTGTGTGGCATTAGCTGCGGTATCACTTGCTTTTTGATTTTGTGCAATCTCTTTTTGCGTATCAGCTACGCCTTTTTCCGCTTGGGCAATCGCATCTGGTGTAGCGGCAGCCTTATTCTTCTCCGCTTCGGCTACTTTTGCGGTCGCATCTTCTACCGCCTTTTGGCTGTTGGCTTCCATTTGGGCACTTTCAGCTACTTTCCCGGCTTGGTCGGTCACCGCTTGATCGGCTTGTTGCTTAATCCCATGCGCTTCCTCAACCGTCTTCTCTGTTGGGGTGGTGGTGACCGCAGCACCATCCTTTGTCAATAGAACACCGTCTAAAACTTTAATATTATGCGCCTTGGGTGCTCTTACATCAGAAGACAGAGTAGTTGACGGTTTGGTCAATTCTTCTGCCTGAACAGTTGCCCCGCTAGCTACACCAAACGCAGCTAGTGCTATAGCCCCTGTTGCTGTACCTTTAATAACCTTGTTTCCCATAGTTCCTCCTGTTTTTTTACTTTTAGGAAGGCTTGACTCCAAAGTCAAGCCTTGTTATATGTAGTATAACAAGCGTTTTTGTCAAGTATTTAGCATGATTTTTGAAAAATTTTTGAGAAAAACGTTCCCCTATCCAACCTTAAAAAGTTGTCACAGATTGATTATAGCACCTAAAACCAATCTTGTAAAGTTATTAATCAACCTTTTGAGAAGTTATCTTTCTTCCTAAAAATCGGTATCATGGAGAAAAAGAGGTACGATATGAAAGAATTATTACGAGATTACATTGGGAAAAGAATCCGCCTTTTAAGATTAGAAAGAGGAATGACCCAAGAACAACTGGAAGAACGAGCGGATTTAGGCACAAATTACGTTTATAAACTAGAGCATCTTGCCCCAAATGTCAAAATCAACACTCTTGAAAGGGTGATGCAAGCCCTAGAAGTTGATATTGAAACCTTTTTTGATATGGTACCAGATAAGGAAAAAGAAGATGATTTGACCCAATTGGTGCAACATCTGAAATCACTCCCACAAGAAAAACAAAAGAAAGTGATTGATGCCATTACCGTATTATTAGAGAGTTGAGCGTTTTAAATCAATCTATAAATAAAAAAACAACTTAGAACTAAGATTTTAAGTTGTTTTTGTTTTTATAAAAATAGAATTTCTACAGTTTTTCCATAGATAAGTTTTTTAGATAAGCACATCTTTGAGAAGAAAAATACTTGTCAGAAGTATCTTCCTTGAACACTTCACTATTAAAATATTGAAGCTCTATATCTCCGTGTGAATTTAGTTGAATATCACTTAGTCTGTCTAGATAGCTGCTACTCGCTTCAAGCAATTCAATAAGTCCTAAAATATAAGCCTCAGATTCAATGAATTTATCATAAGTATCTTTATTTTTACCGTTTGTTAGATTTTGAAATTCTATAAATGCTTCCATTTCTAAATCTTGAACAATTAATTGATAAACCCTCTTCCCTAATGAAAATTGAATAAAATTTTTTCTATCTTCTAAAATAGGAATCAGTGTGTATTCAATAAAAGAAATTATAAATTTATCAAAATAGCGAAAATTGGCTTCTGTATACTTCACGACAAATTGTTTTTTTTCTTTACTTTCGTACCTTAGAGGTTGGTTGATTAAAAAAGAGAATTTATCAACTAAAGTATCAGAGAGGGCTAATTGACAAAAATAAAAGATAGCACCTTCAAAAGCATTGACATGTCGCTCCTTATAATGAATATCCAGTAATGTAGGAGTATATTCTCCCAACTGATACTCTATAAATTCTGCGTGAAAATCTTCCTTTGTAAAGACTTGTTCATATGCTTGATAACTAGCATAGGGAACATATTCTTGTAGTGTCTCTTCAACCAATTCTCTTGCCTTTTCTCTATTTTCCTCTATATCAAAACAATCTTCTTCAAATTGATGATCTAATATATCTCGAAATAAATTTGCCAGAAAATGGAATTTCCAACTAGAAGTATTCATTTCTTCATCTGTTCCCCAATAAATTTCAGATACATTTAAAAATTCTAAGTTTTCTCGTTTTTCTTTTTTAAACTGTTTGCCTTCTTTATCTTCTTCATTTTGATAAATCACTTTATCTTCATATTTCATATTGAAAAGGATAGAGTTGGCAATAGCTGGAGATAAAAATTCAGAAGTAATATCAATGGCATCAGTTGTTAAGAGTCTGATAATTTTTTGAGTTTTATTTGGATATAGTTTTCCTTTGGTCAATTTAGAAACCCTTTTTCCGGCTCTTTTTTGCTCTAAACGTTTCTGATTGATAGAATCTATTCTATTATTTATTCTTTTTTGCGATTCTGAGTAGATATATTTTTTTAAATGATAAAACAATTTATTTCCCTTCTTTAATCGGATTTTTTCAGTTCAAATTATATCATAAAGTCTATTATATGTCTTGAAAAAATTTCATATAATCTAATCAAATAAAGACAATAACCTTTGGAATACAAACAAATGGAGAGTTTCCAACTATAAAGAAATTTATGATTCTAAATGGATTTAGTCCTTTAAATGATAAAACAATTTGTTTATTTTAAAAATCGGATTTTTTCAGTAAAAATTATACAGAAAATTCTAATGTATGTCTTAAAAAAATGATGTAGTATATAATCAGGCAAGGGGCCCACTTGCAAAAATAAAAACTAACAAGGAGGTTTTCCGCCCATGAGGAAACTCACTCAATCTGGTTATAGTTCAGAACTCGCTAATCATACACTTGATTCAAACAAAGAGATTTATCTCTTGAGTACAGAACTAGAACCGCAATATCGTTTTGAAAATAATCATCGTACAGATGAGATTGTAGCTTATCGCGCTTGGTTTACACAGGAAGGGCTGCCACCTTTCACCGTAAAGTTTGCCAAAAAGATTGCGCTGCCAAGCTACTTGTCTGCCGTCAGCTTTGACAACTTAGAAGCCTGTGAAGTTCGTTACAATATCTACTTCCGTGCTGATGAAGTACATGAGGTGAAATCATGAGTTTGAGCATGCAACATCAAAAGCAAGCTCAACGGTCACGAAACCCACTAGAGCCAACCGCATCTAGTGGGGCCTTCCGTGACCCGCATGAGTTATGCACTTTTATCCAGAGAAACCTAAACAATGCTTTAGACGTCAACGGTGAGACGAGCTACACCAATTCGTTTATGATTCGTTTGGCAGGCAATGACCGTGGCTTTCTCTATCTGCCAAATCTGCCCGTTTCCTACTCCCTTGACAATCAACTTTATATGAAAATCTATTCGATATGTTCAGGAATTCTATACCCCTACAAAACCCTTTTACCACAAACCAACGCGTACTTTGTTCCCTTTGACCCCGAAGAGCCCAACCTTGCACGAGCCCTCTTTTTCCCGTGGATTGACGGGATTCCAGAGCGCTTGATGATTGAAAACATTGACCAGTTTATTACTACAGAAGTAACTAGCAACCGCATTCCAATCATGGCAAACCAGGTCAATCTAAATATGGACAACATTGTTCACCTAGCCATTAGCGGTTCATCAGGGTCAGGAAAATCAAAATTCACTGAATATTTAATTAGATGCTTAAACGCTGATACCGCTACTCATCTCTTGCTCGTTGATCCAAAATTATCTCAAATTTACAAACTAGGAAGAGAGCTAAACTTAGAAGTCTTATCTCCAACCTTTGGCTCTAATCTCAATAGCTTTATTACAGAAGTCAACGAACTTCTAGGACGAGTGATAAACAAGATTTACGAGCGACAACAGAAATTGCTCATCAATCCTACTACAAATTTTTCAAAGATTTACGTTGTAATTGATGAACTCCTTGCTTTAGTGCAAGGCAGCTCGAAGCAAGCAAGAGATACTTTCTCTCAATTGCTTGGAACGATTGCCCTTTTAGGGCGTGAGACACAAGTCAGCTTGATTCTCATCTCTCAACGCTTTGACGCAACTGCCTTTGGTGGAAATACAGCCGTTCGAGAACAAATCAATTGCGCCATTATTTTAGGTGACATCAACACGAATACAACGCAGTTCTTATTGCCTCATGCAAATATTGACAATATTGTTGTCCCAGCTGGCATCGGGACAGGTATCATCAAGTTTACAGATGATCAGCACAACAATCACATTATGCCACTACTGACGCCAACGTATTAACGAGGTACATTTATATTATGTTTAAATATTATTTTAAAAATTTTAATTTCTATAATACTTTTTATCTTTTAAGTCTTGCTCTACTTATGACAGGCGGAAGCGGACTTCTCCTCAAATTATTCTTAGTTGTTTTTCAAACACCTATACTAATCACAAATATCTTTACTTTTCTTTCCTCAAAACTGTTAGTCCTCGCATTGAGACTGTTCCTATTACTTCTTGGGATAACAGCGATAAAATGGTTGTCAAATCAAAAACTCAATTTGTGGAAATCTCTTTATTACACAAATAAAATCCGAAGATTTGCATATACTACCTCTGAAAAGTCTCTGAATATCGGACAAGATAAGATTCCTTACAGCGTTGCTGATAAGCGCCTTGCCAATCGCTCGTTATGGTCTTTAACAGTCGAATGCGAAGAAGATAAAATCTTCGTTTCTATAAAGTTACCAGTTAATCATAAAGCTATGAAAATGGTCAAAGAGTTATTACCCGATATTAAAAATCAGCTGACAGAGCTAGACCCAGCCTATAGCTTTAACGATTTCACGCTTGAAAGCTACCGCGTTTATCAAGCTATTGGTACTCGCACCAAATAGGTGCTTCTGCGGCTTTGTCGGAACAGACAAAGAGCCGCAGAAAAGCACCCCATTTCAAACAGGAAGCAGGATAGAAATAGCGTAGTCTTTTCTATTCTGGTGACGGTTCCTAGCGCAGCCGCCGAGCTAGAAGGGCGGTTCCCGCTATCAGCGGGAAATTGTGATAGGAACTAATGGGGTTACTACGACCCCCATTAGTTCAATAATCAATAATCAAATCATTAGAAAGATTGGTATACTATGCCTTCAACAAAACGTTCCAACAAATGGACTTTTCTTCTCTACAAAGAAAGTGCGCCCGACAATTATCTTGACATTTTAGAAGAAATGCAAGTCCCTTATATTCTGAGTCCATGGCATGACCGAGATGTGGACAAAAAAACGGGTGAACTATTAAAAGCCCACAAACATGGGGCTCTCTTCTTTGATTCTTTAAAGAGCTATACGCAAGTATCAGAATTGCTTACCGAAAATCTAAACACTCCTAAAAAGGTGCAAATTGTCTTATCTCCAAAGGGAATGTTTGATTATTTTACTCATGCACAAAACCCAGACAAAACACCTTATGATATCGAAGATATTGAAAGCGGTGCAGGGTTTGACCTCGATCAGTTCCTCGTTGAGCAACAATCCGGGCGCTTTATCAATGAAACCATTGGCCTTATTAACGATTACAATTTTACCGAATTTCAAGACCTTGTGATCTATGCAAGATACAACAGCTCCCGTCTACTCACATTGATTATGGATCGTACCTACTTTTTTACAAAATTTATAGAATCAAAACGCTATCACGAAAGCAGACACATCAAAGATGTGACCATCATTGACCAAGAAATGGATACGGACTAACTGCCTATGAAACCAACCACCCTACAAATTGACTTAAAAAATATTACGATACAACTCCCATCCGATAAAATTATCGTTGACCGTTCCGAGTATGAAGAACTCAAAAAAACCTCCTCAAAAGGGCGTTATCTAACGCTCTCTGAGGTTTTAGAACTTCTTTCCGTCTCTCGTCCATGGCTGCTCGAAAACGTGCTTTATAAGCCTGAAATTCGGAAGCAAATTGACATTGATCAAAATAGCAATGGTTTTGTGAAATACCCAGATAATCAAGGTGGACGCTATTACTTTCTGGCAAGCAAAACCAAAGAATTTTTCGAGGATCATTTTGCAAAAATTTTTGAATTATGATAAGATAACCAAGATAAAACCTTGGTTATCGATTTCTTAGAAAAGAGGTAACCATGTCACTATACATTACGCAACGCGGAGGGAAAAAAGGGAAGTGGTCTTATCGGATCACTGACAAAAAAGGGAACTATATTACATCAAAATCAGGATTTAAAACCAAAAAAGAAGCTGAAATTGAAGGTTTAACCCAAGAAATTAAATTACATCAAGGAAAGGTCATTGATAAAAACATCAGTCTCTTTCAACTTTGGGAAAAATGGTACCATTTAAAAATCATCCCACTCAATAAAATGGATTCTACACAAAACAAGCATCGCTTGCGTGGAAAGTTTATTCAAAAATACTTTGGAGATTCACCTGCTGTATCCATCACATCCAGCCAATATCAAGCATTTATCAATAAATACGCTGAAACAAATTGTCGTGATAATGTCAGCCGCCTAAATGCAGAAATACGAAGTGTCCTTATTTTTGCTAGGCAAGATAAGCTCAGTATAGATTTATTCACAGAAGGAGTTGTACTATCTGGCAGAGAATCACCGAAATCTAAAAATGAAAGATATATCCATAGCTTAGAAGATTATAAAAAACTTTGTCAGTATCTAGAATATCTTCTCGATTATCAAGAATCCGTCATTCCATACCTCTTATATATCCAACTGAAAACAGGTATGCGGTTTGGAGAAGTTCTTGGCTTAACTTGGGATTGTATCAATATTGAAAATAAGACCGTTAAAACATATAGACGCTATGATTGCACAAGAAAACGCTGGACAAAAGCTAAAACAGAAACTTCTATCCGTGACATTCCGATTGATGATACTACAGTCTCTATTTTACAAAAGCTAAAGGCTGAACAAAGGTATGTTTTAAGAAGCCATCAAGTTTCTAATCCAGACAAATGTTTGTTCTTTGATAAACAATCTGGACTACCTACAAATTCAGCAGTCAATAAACAATTAAAGAAGATACTATCTGAATTGTCTATTACTCCTTCAAATATGACTAGTACAGGTTTAAGACATACTTACGCAAGCACACTTCTGGCAATGGATATAGACATCTGGGCAATCGCCAAGAATATGGGACATAAAGATATTCAGCAAATCAGCGAGACTTACGGGCATTTAATCAAAGAAAAAGCTATCCGTGAAGACAATAAAATCCGTGACTTTTTCCACGGTTTAAGCCAGTAGAAACTATTTTGAACAAATTTTGAACAAAAAGAAAAGAAACGCTGATTTATCAACGTTTGAAGCCTTTGAAATATGTCCCCTGCCGGAATCGAACCAGCAACTACTCCTTAGGAGGGAGTTGTTATATCCATTGAACTAAGGGGACTAGAGAAAAACTCTGCCAAGTGACAGAGTTAATTCTACATTAACGGCGAATTTCTTTGATACGCGCTGCTTTACCTTGCAATGCACGAAGGTAATACAATTTCGCACGACGTACTTTACCGTAACGAACAACTTCAATCTTTTCAACACGTGGTGTGTGAAGTGGGAAGATACGTTCAACACCTACACCGTTAGAGATTTTACGAACAGTATAGTTTTCTGAAATACCAGCACCTTTACGAGCGATAACCACACCTTCGAAAATTTGGATACGTTCGCGATTTCCTTCGACAACTTTCGCATGAACACGAACAGTGTCACCAGGACGGAATGCAGGAATATCAGTACGAAGTTGACCTTCAGTCAAGCTTTGGATTAATGGATTCATTTTTCTTCTCCTATCTTACTAATCTTGCAGTTCAAGACCACAGCGGATTAGTCGTTTTCTAGTGCTTCCATTGCGCACTAACTAATATTATAACAAATTTTATAATAATTGTAAATGCCTTATTCGGATTATTCTTCCATTTTAGCGAATTATTGAAGAACCAATGAAGCTGCTCCAATGACGCCTGCATCATTTCCAAGCGTTGCAAGTGCAAGTTTTGTGGATGTACGTACTTGAGGGAAAGAATTTTCTTCATAGACCTTACGAACACCGTCTAATAAAAATTCGCCTGCTGCAGAGACGCCACCACCGATGACAATCGTTGACGGATTTAAGATAGATCCAATGTTGGCACAAGCAATACCAAGATAACGTGCAAAATTGCGATAAACAATGAGGGCTAGTTCATCACCAGCTTTAGCCAAATCAAAGACAATTTTTGCATTAACGTCTTCACCGTTATCAATCAATTTTTTCAGCTCTGCATCACCAGCATATTCATCAGCGTAGCGACGCGTTAAATTGACAATTCCCGTTGCAGAAGCTACGGTTTCTAGGCAACCTTTTTTACCACAAGTACAGAGAATCGGCTGATCAAAATCAACTGTGATATGTCCCAGCTCTCCAGCTGCTCCAGCTACACCGTGCAGTAATTTTCCTTCCGCAACAATACCGCCACCGACACCTGTTCCAAGAGTCATAAACACAACATCAGGCTGATTTTCACCAGCACCTTTCCAACGTTCGCCAAGAGCAGCTACATTTGCGTCATTATCAATAAAGAAAGAAATACCAGTTGCTTTCTCAATCTTTTCTTTTACAGGTTGTAAAGTTTTCCAATTGAGATTATAAGCCCCAATAACCGTTCCTTTTTCACGATCCACAACACCAGGTGAACCCATGCCAATTCCAATGAAATCTTCTGCCCCAAGTCCCAATAGTCGCAAGCGATGATTGATAGATTCAATCATATCATCAACAATATGACTACCTTCATCTAAAATGTTTGTCTTAATAGACCATTTTTCTTGAACTTCTCCCTCTTGGGTCAGAATCGCAAACTTCACAGATGTACCACCTAAATCAATCCCAATAATTTTTTTAGACATGCTACTCTCCTCTAATAACTTTTTTTCATTCTTATTATATCAGATTTTTTACGAATTGAAAAGGTTTGCATAGAACTTGAATAGTTTTGAATGACTTGTGCTACTCTCTGCTTTCATTTTACAAGACAAATAAAAAATTGCACAATAACGATAGATAATATTAGTATTCATTTTACCTATAGTTAAAACTGTCCAATTCATTGATCAAAAAGGAGACATCATGCTGAATTTACAACACTTGGAGCAACTCATTGTTTTCTCACAGGAGGGAACCTTGTCTAAAGCAGCCGAAATCCTACTCATCTCTCAGCCGTCCTTAACTCGAAATATGCAAATGCTGGAAGATGAATTGGGAGTTACTCTTTTTGAGCGAAAAAAATAAATTAAGTTTCACGGAAACCGGTCATCAAACAGTTAAACTAACCAAAAAAATTCTGAAACAAAAATTTCTCGATGATGTACAACATTTTGCATTAAAAGAAAGTACTATTTTTGGTGGTGTTAATGCACCGGGAGCTATCTTTGAACTGAAAAGTCGTATAAAAGAAAAGGGCTTGGAGCAACACATTCAAATTGAGCAAAAGACGAATGACGAATTGGAAAAAGCTCTGGATGACGAAAACGTTCACTTCATTGTAACAGACTATCCTATCAAAAAAGAGCATATTCTTTCCATGGGGCTTTTCATGGAGCAACTTTACTTATCCGTTCCCTTGACTCACCCGTATGCCACACGAAAAGAGATAAAACTTGCAGAATTGGCTAATTTGATTATGCTGCTGCGGATCGGATCTAGGCATTTGGCAGCCATTAGTCAATCAACTGACGCAAACAAAGTTTATTGTTCAAAAAGATTGGGTAGCCTTTGTTGATTTGGTAAATGCTTCTGAATTACCAACTTTTTCTACCAATATTACTTAACAAAACACTGAAGAATCCACTGTGAATAGCCAACGTATCCAGATTCCTATCTCGGGCAAAGAAGCTACCAAGACTTTCTACATTTCCGTTTTGAAGAAGAATAAAGCTATTTTACAGGAGTTGGTGAAAACTAAATGATCTATGTTTATGAAAAAACATGATATATTCACTATAAAATAAGATTATTAAACAACTAAATACTGTTCTAGTATTAAAACTGAATAAGATGAAAAAGCCCAACTCAATCAAAATAAAAAGTTAGGCTTTTTCTTGGTACTATTGTTACTATTGTATTGTAAAATAAGATGATTAGTTAAAATACTTGCCCTTTATATACAGACCTATCACCAAAATATTTTCTAATAGAAATATCACAAATACGATTAATTTAACATATTTGTTTGGAAATAACAATGCAATAATTGGTAAGATAAAATAGCTAGCAAGAACAAATAGACTAAATTTTGGAGTTAACATTAGATAATCTTTCAAAAATTATAATAAAGCATTCTTTACATCCGATTACTTACATATATCATAATCTTTTTCAAACGAAAATCCTGTTCTCATTTTCTCCCCAGAAATCCTAAAAAGAGATCTACTGTGCTGGCTTCTTGATGATTAAAGAAAAGGCTGGTTTGGGTGTCCATACTTGCAATCTTTGTCATATCTTCTGCACTGAGTTCAAAGTCAAAAACATCAATATTTTCCTTCATTCGCTCAAAGCGTGAAGACTTAGTCAAGCAAACAATTCCCCGTTGAACTTGCCAGCGAACCATGACTTGTGCAGTGGATTTACCATGTTTATCAGCAATACTTTTGAGAATTGGATTGTTGAAAATGTCACCACGACCTTCTGCAAAAGTAGCCCAAGATTCAATTTGCACCTTATTTTTTATCATATTTTCTTGTGCGAATATCTGTTGATTCAGTGGGTGAGTTTCCACTTGATTGACTTGTGGTGTAATCTCATTGAAAGCTACAATGTCGCTGAGACAATCTGGATAAAAATTAGACACACCAATCGCTCGAAGTTTTCCTTCTTTGTAAAGTTTTTCCAAAGCACGGTAGGCACCATAATAGTCACCAAAAGGTTGGTGGAGCAACATAAGATCCAGATAATCTAACTCCATTCTGTCAAGAGATTCTAAAACCGAGGCATAAGCCTTGTCGCAGCCATAGTTGGATAGCCAGACTTTACTAGTGATGAAAAACTCTTTGCGGTCAATCCCAGACTCTCGAATCGCCTCGCCTACTTCCTTTTCATTGGCATAGGCTTGAGCAGTATCAAAATGACGATAACCTGCCTTGATAGCATTTAGCACAGCACTCTTAGTATCTTTGGGAGCAATTTGGTACACTCCAAAACCTAAAATTGGAATTTCGACACCGTTGTTTAAGGTTAGATTTTGTATGTGATTTCCTCTTTTCACAATTTTTATCATAAGTATAACGCTCTTTTCAGAAAAAGTACAATAGTAAAATTGCAGAGTAGTATGCAAAAAAATGAATAGCAATTATCATCCGATTCATAATTTATAACAACAAAAAAAGAAGATACTAGGATAGATGACCAAGATTGTGTCAGCAACCCTAGTCATCTGTCCTACTTCTTCTCAATTTCTTTGATTTCGCTGGTTTTGTCTATCTATAAGGCGTTCTTGGATTAACGCCACAACTTCATCATTGGTTGGCAAGTCAGAGTGTTGTGCATCTTCTCCTGTGACAGTAGTTTCTGTATAGTGAGCTACTTGTCCTTGATAGATATACTTACCGGCACTTACACTTGTATCAGGAACCAATTCATCCGAATCATAAGTAATAGTCCCTGCTACGGAGTACATCGCTAAGGTCCTAGGAATATTTTTACGATTCTTAATAAAGTCAGCTAACATTTCTGTTTTGTTATTAATATTTGTTTCAGTAAAATTATAAGGCGTTCCGATTGTCATTAACTTTTTTAGATTCACATCATAATCTCCAAGATAATTCTCGATAAATGCTGTATAAATCAAACCGCCATTAGAATGCCCCAATCCTTTAAAATTATTGAAATTATATTTTCCTTGCAAGTCCTCAAACGCAGCATTAACCATTTTAGCTTGCTTTTTGATATTACTATAACCATCTTTATTATTTTCAAATCCAATAACAATAATCGGTTCATTGTCATTAGCAGCAATCGAACCGCTATAAGTAATCCGTCCATCGTTCCATACTTTCACTTTAAGTAAACTATGCTTAACCCCACGACGTCTTTGATTGAGCTTTTGAACCAAGCCGTCAAAGCGGTTCTCCGTAGCAGAACTTCCCGGTATCATAATGATTGGCGACAAACGAGCATTATAAAATTTAGCAATTTGATCAATGTTTTTTCTTGTCCAACTGTAAGAGGGAATTGCTAATCCTATCAAAAAAATTAGAACAATTAGTAGCACTATTTTTACCTTTTTAGTCATGTTCGCCTCCTTTCTGATCCATTTGTCTGAGTTCCTCATGAATCCGGTCATTAAATCTCACAAAGGGGATATAAATAAGAACATCGATAATAAAAATGAAAATTCCTACTGCTAATGCTCGCAAACTTCCGCCTGTCCCAATAAAAGCATAAAGTACACTTGGCGCTCCGCTAGGAACTGGATAGACAGCCGGAGGCATTATTCTAAAATATAGAAAAATACTAGCTACAAAGACATTCAGCATGGGTACGAGGATAAAAGGGATTAAAAATAGAAAGTTGAAAAATATAGGAATCCCAACCATAAAGGCTACACCATGGTTAAAAAGGGAAGGGAAAATACTTTTCAAACTCACATCTCGGTCTTTGTCGCTCCGAGATTTCCATAGAATAGCTACGAGAAGAGCTAAAACTCCCCCCAGTCCCGCAAATGTTCCATAGGCATCATACAGATTGGTCGTTGAAAAAAGATAAGGTACCCCTGTTGTAGTATGATGTTTCAAAGCATAATTGAGATTATCCAAGGCAAAGGAGTCATTGATAAATGGCAGGTCATTAAATGGATTACTATTTCCAATCCAAGCGCTAAAAGTCCGTAAGGCGGTATTCATTTCAATGACAAATATATTGTTTCGATTGACAATTAAGCCTGACAAAAAAGTTATAATTGTTGAAAAAACATTGTATCGATTGCCTAGATTAATGAGAAAACTAACCAAGGCAGCCAGAGCAAACGAGCAAAAGATAGGACGCAACGTTTTAGGGTAATAAATAAAATGCTCATCTACAATATGATCATCATTCGGACTTGAAAATCGAAAAATTTGTCCCACCACATAACCAATCAATATCGCAACAATTAGATTGATATTGACAGGAAGATTGATTCTCGTCAAAGCGCCGTCATTTAAAACCACCGAAAATAATTCGCGCGAATTAACTAATAAGCTAAAAATAAAGGCTGTAATCCCAGCTGTCCCTGTACTACGACCATAATAACCAGCTGTGTATTTTGCACTAAAATAAGTCGCTAATGGTCCTGCCAATCCCCCTATCAGATAAGTGAAATTTGTCGTAACTAAGCTAATAGTTGAAAAATGGGGAAACCAGTGCCGAATCGCAAAAAGATTGTTGATATAGCCATTTATACCAAAAATGGATTCAGAAAAAATCATCGTTATCGTCGTCAGCAAAAAAAACGGAAAGAGCGATACCAATGTTTCTTGTGTAATTTTAATGAAACTCATTTGCCGAAAGGCAATCATTTTTTTTATTAAGTATTGATCTATACGACTTTTTCTGGTTAATTTATTGAATATCATAGCTTGATTGTAGCATAGTTGAGATGACAATTCAATTAGCCTTTTTAAAATTAAATGCTACATGTTTGAATATTTATTATTCAATGTTTTTTAATCAGACCTAAAAAGGCTCAGATGAAAATCCAAGCCTTAAAATATTTAAACTTACCCTAATTTTCTTGTAAGATATTTCTGTGATTGTG
The DNA here is from genome assembly GCF_049166725.1 of Streptococcus atopicus. NCBI lineage: Bacteria > Bacillati > Bacillota > Bacilli > Lactobacillales > Streptococcaceae > Streptococcus > Streptococcus atopicus. Next base: position 200,606 of record NZ_JBMHFC010000002.1, on the reverse strand, counting down.
CGGAAAGAGCACTGATAATCGTTCCCACAGCCCCAGCACCTGTGAACAATAATAGCAAACCAAGATTTGTCCAATAAGAAATATGTACTTCATTACCATTTAAGATATAATTTGTCAGATAAGTAAAAGCGGTAAAAACATCTGCTCTTTCTGCTTTTGCAAGCTGAATTGCATAGTCAAATTGGTGCGCAACCAACATCATCACAAACATAAACACGACACTGATTGCAATCCCAACTTTGGATAACTTTTTACCTAACAATTCATATCCTTTGATTGTACAAACTCCCATGACAATCCCTGCAACAACAGCTACATATCCAAGTTGAGCAATCACCAAGGTAACAATTCCCCCTATCAAGCTCCCTAGAAAAGCTCCTACCGTTCCTGCTAAGATACTTTCCTTTTGGTGGTCATAAACTTGGTTTTCAATTGACAAGTTTGAGCTTAATTCCTGAAAGGCTTCTGGTGAAAGCAGTAAAAGATTTCCTCCGACTTGATAAAGATCTACTTGCCCTGCTTTTCCTGTCTGCTCGCAAACATTCGTCAGATTTCTTTCTTTCAAGAACGCGATAATATCTTGTAATCCCTGACGAATATGTTCACGTGTTTTTCCTTTAGTCATACCAGTTTTAATATAAAAAGTTGCTTTATATAAATTAACCTGATAAGTTTTCAAAGCCTTAGAAGATTTCGTCAATTCTTTAAATTCTTCCAAAGACGGTAATGCTTCACCATTTTTTACCGAACAACAAATACAATATTGATTTTTTTGATTCGTTTGTTCAATATAGAAAGTATAACCACCTTTTTGACCAAAAATAACAGATGAAGTCTCATCAAACTGCAACCCCAACTCATCCGCAAGTGCCTGCAAATCAAGTTTATTCATAGCCGGACTCCTTTATATATTCTTTATTTATTATAGCATACATTTGAATAAATAGACAAGAGGGAATTTTTTGTAAGAATATTAAAAGAGGTTAGGACAAAAATTCCCAACCTAAAAGCATACTATGTAATAAATCAACGATGCAGCGACTGATTGCTCAAAGTACTGTCTTGAGGTGGCAGATAGAGCTTTCCAAGCGGTTCACTTTTCAAGCTCGGAAGAGCCACTTTAGGCGAAAACTTTGTTTTCTTTATCTGCCACCTCAATAATCTCTCAGACTATTGAGCAACCTTACGAAGGTAGGATTACGAACTAAATTTTCGTTTCATTAGTTCTGTTCCACCCTCTTCACTCTCTTCTCATTTTTCTACTCGAACGCCTCGGCAATCAACCTGAAGGTCAAAAACTTGTCCTTTAAATTGTTGCTCTTCTATTTTTTCTTTTATCATATTCGACTGGTCTTTTGGTGCTAGAACCATCACAGTAGGTCCTGCTCCTGATAGATAAGTCGCATACGCACCGTTTTTCTTTGCCAACATCTTGATTTTTGGAAATTCCTTAATCAAACCTTGGCGAAAATGCTCATGAAAACGGTCGGACTCAATAGCACGCCCCGCTGTTACCATATCGCCCTTCATTAAAGCGGCAATAGCCACATTCGCTACAGAGCTTGCAGTGACAGCTTCACGATAAGATAAACCTTTTGGAAGAACGCCACGGCTGTCTTTAGTACGCAATTCATAATTTGGAACATAGGCAATAAAGCTTACTTCTGGAAACTCCGTCACCACAGTTGAAACTTTCTCGTTTAAATAACTAGAAATCGTCAAATTACCATAAATAGCAGGTGCCACATTATCTGGATGTCCCTCAATTTTCGTCGCAAAATTCAATTTTTCAGCATTTGACAACTGCAAACTTGCCAATTGATTTGCCAGTTCAATCCCTGCAACAATAACGGAACTAGAAGAACCCAGACCACGCGCTAAAGGAATATCACTTGTCATTTTTAAATGATGAGGTTGAATAGCTGGAGCAATTCTGCGCGCCACTTTAATCAATAAATTCCGTTCGTTAGAAGGAATACGCCGCTCCAAATCATGCTCAATCAGCCAATGGTCGCTTTCTCCCAAAACTTCAATGGTTAGATATTTACTGACAGCTACACCAACCGAGTCAAATCCCGGACCAATATTTGCGCTCGTTGCAGGTACAATAATTTTCATTTTATTCTCCTAATACTTTGAAGGTGTTCAATAATTTAAAATCAGAAGTTGCCTGCAATTTTCGAGTGACATTTTCTAGCTGCGTTTTGTTGACAGCATGGGTAATAATCACAACACGTGCAGTATTTCCGTCTGTTCCTTGTTGCAGAATTTGCTTAAAGGAGACATTTTCAGCATTAAAAATTTCTGCTAAGCGTAAAACTTGTCCTTTCGCATCAGGTGCCAATATCGAAAAGTAGTACGGGCTCTTACGATCTTCTGGTTTAGCCAGAACTAATTCACGCCGAAACTCATTAAAGGCTTTTCCAACGGTTCCTTCATTAATCCGTCGAATAATCCGAATAATATCTGCAACAACACTTGTTGCGGTGGGTTTTTGTCCGGCACCTGGACCGTAATACATTGACTCACCAATACCGATAGATTCCACAAAGACTGCATTCATCACGCCATTCACACTAGCAAGAGGATGAGTTTTTGGTAAAAAGGTCGGTGTGACTTCTGCAGCGAGACCTGATTCCGTTTCTTCAATGGAACCAACTAATTTGACAACATAGCCTAATTGCTGCGCAACTGCTACATCTTCTGGTGTAATATTGCGAATGCCTTGGTGGGCGACATCTTCAAATTTAACCGTCATTCCAAAGGCAAATTGACTTAAAATAACCATTTTATATGCAGCATCAATTCCGTCCACATCATTGGTTGGGTCACTTTCTGCAAATCCAAGTCGCTGTGCTTCAGCAAGTGCCGCCTCATAAGACCAACCTTCTTCTACCATTTTGGTCATCATGAAGTTGGACGTTCCATTGACCACACCGAGAATACGCGTAATTTTATCAGAAGCTAGGGAATTAACAAGCGTGCGTAAAATCGGAATTCCTCCCGCTACTGCCGCTTCATAGTAAAGAGCCACCTTGTGTTTTGCAGCAATCTCAAGCAACTCAGCGCCATGAACTGCCAGCAAGTCTTTATTTGCAGTGACAACATGTTTACCTGCTTCTAACGCTTGAGTGATGAAAGTTTTTGCAGGTTCAATACGCCCCATCAATTCAACGACAATCGTTACTTCATTATCATTTACAATTTCATCAATCGTCGTGACAAAATTAAAATGATTTCCTGCTGCTAACAAGCGTTCTTTTTCAGCATCACCTTTTACCAATACTTTCGCAATTTCAATTTCTGAATGAGCTGCTTGCACAATCTTTTCACTATTTTCTTTCAATAAAAATGGAACACCACTAGCAACTGTCCCAAAACCAAGTAAAGCAATTTTAATAGACATGACTACTCCTTGAGATTTTATTCTTTTTATTATAGCAAATAAACTAGTTTTTTTCTAGTAAGCAGACTTCAGGATTTTTATAAAAATAATAGAAATCTATTTTAAAAAATTGTGAACGGTTAGTCAGAAATATGGTAAAATATACATAGTGATTTAAAAGTAAAAGGAGTTCCACATAATGGGAAAACATTCTGGTAATCGTTCTGTACGAAATCGTATTCGTAAGAGGAGACAACGGCGTGCTATTATAAGCTTCATCTTATTGGTTGTTCTAGTGATTGCAGGAACATTTATGTGGAAACGCTCTGGAACAAATCTGGCTAATAACCATACAAGAACTGCCACTTCACAAGTGAGCAAATCTTCTACTTCTCAAGCAACTACTAAAGAAACATCTGGATCTAGTGAAAAAGTAAGCAAAGTGAAATGGATAAGGCAAGATCAGCCTGTTAAATTCCCTATTTTGATGTACCATGCGATTCACAATATGGATCCTTCTGAAGCAGCAAATGCTGGTTTGATTGTCTCGCCTGAAACGTTTGAAAGTCATTTGAAAGCTCTAAAAGACGCTGGCTATTATACTCTCACGCCAAAGGAAGCCTATAAAGTTTTGACTGAAAATGTCCTTCCGAAAAATAAAAAAGTCGTTTGGTTGACCTTTGATGATAGTTTGAGAGATTTTTACACCAATGCTTTCCCACTTCTTCAAAAATACCAAATGCGGGCAACCAATAATGTCATTACTGGTTTTGTCGAAAATGGACGCGAGGATATGCTGACGCTTGAGCAAATCAAGGAAATGAAGCAAAAGGGAATGTCTTTTGAAGATCATACCGTTAATCATCCAGATTTATCCCTTGCAAATGCTGAAACACAAACGACAGAATTGCAAGTTTCTAAGCAATATCTAGACAGCAACCTGTCACAAAACACAACGACGGTTGCTTATCCTTCTGGACGTTATAGTGAAACAACGACACAGATTGCTGAAAGCCTCGGCTATAAAATGGGGTTAACAACCAACAATGGACTAGCTTCTCTTAATGACGGACTTCTAACCCTCAACCGTGTCCGTGTCAATCCAACCACAACTGCCCAAGACTTATTAAATGAAATTGCGACAAATTAAAGAATAGGACTTAGCTCAAAAATGAGCAAGTCCTATTCTTTTTTCTTTTGTGCTAATTTTTCACGTTCCAAGCGAAGCTTTCGGTTCGGATTGAGTTTGTTAAAAAGTTTTTCAAGCTTTTTTTCATTCCAAACGTCAGCTGCAGAAACGAAATTGCCATTTTCATCGCGAAAGGATATTGGTTTATCACCCATGATATCACTCCTTTTTAGTCTACAAATTCAAATTCAAACTTGCCGATGCGAACTAAGTCACCATCCTTAGCACCACGCGCCCGCAATGCTTCGTCTACCCCCATACCACGTAGTTGCCGTGCAAATTTCATGACAGCTTCCTCACGGTCAAAGTTCGTCATGGTAAAGAGTTTTTCCAACTTATCACCAGATAAAACCCAGGCAGCGTCATCATCGCGTGAAATTTCAAAGGCTGGAGCATCTTCATCAAAGCCATAGTAGGCTTCTTCTTCCATTTCTGACTCATCGTAAAGCAGAAATTCGGGCGTTTTATCTAGCAATTCTGCAGTTGCATCCAAAAGCGTTGACAAGCCTTGTTTTGTCAGACTTGAAATTGGAAAAATCTGTGGCAGTTCATCAAATTCATCATAATTTGCTGCTAATTTTTCTTTAAAGACTTTTAGATTCTCTGCACTTTCAGGCATGTCCATTTTATTAGCAACAATAATCTGTGGACGTTCCATTAAGCGAAGATTGTAGGATTCCAATTCCTTATTGATAGCAAGATAATCTTCGTAAGGATCACGTCCTTCACTAGCTGACATATCAATGATATGCAAGATGACACGAGTTCGCTCAATATGGCGAAGAAATTGTGTTCCAAGTCCTACACCTTGGCTGGCTCCTTCAATCAAGCCAGGCAGGTCTGCCACAGCAAAAGATTCACCGGACTGCGTCCGAACCATTCCAAGATTAGGTACAATGGTCGTGAAATGATAAGCGCCAATTTTCGGCTTAGCAGAAGTGATAACACTTAAAAGAGTGGATTTTCCAACAGACGGAAATCCGACCAAACCAACATCTGCCAAAATTTTCAGCTCCAACTGGAGTTCACGTTCTTGTCCCGGTTCACCATTTTCAGAAATTTCTGGAGCTGGATTTTTAGGCGTTGCAAAGCGGATATTGCCGCGACCGCCGCGACCGCCGTGAGCTACGACGAACTTTTGCCCATTTTCAATCAAGTCTGTCAGGATTTTCCCTGTTTCAGCATCACGAACAGTTGTTCCTTGTGGTACATGAACTATGAGGTCTTCTGCTCCACGACCGTGCATTCCCTTAGTCATTCCCTTCTCACCAGATTGAGCCTTAAAATGACGATTGTAACGAAAATCCATCAGGGTACGAAGTCCTTCATCTACGACAAAAACAACATTGCCACCACGACCACCATCACCGCCCCAAGGTCCGCCATTGGGGACATACTTTTCACGGCGGAAAGCTACCATGCCATCACCGCCATTACCAGCCTTGACTTTAATCTTGGCTGTATCTAAAAACATACTCATATTTTTCTCTTCTCTCGTTTTTCACTCTAAAAAAACGCTCTTTCAAGCGTTTGAGGATTAGAAATTACTCAAAGCACCAAGTGCACTTGCAAAGATTGCTCCGACTGTTACCAATAACATGATAACAACGACAATCAAAGTCAATTTTTCAAATCCTGTTTTTTTCCGTTGTCCATTATCACCAAAAGCCACGATATTACCTCTATATATTTAATTTGTTCTCTTAATTGTAACATGAAGGTGAGAGTTTTTCAAATGATAGCTGAAATAAAAAGATTACAACTGAAAATTACTAAAAAGTAAAAATCCAACAGGCTTCCTGCTGGATTTCAATGTTAATCAGCGTAACCGTTTGGATGTGTCGAATGCCATTTCCAAGCTGTTTCGATAATCATCTCAATATTGTCAAATTTCGATTGCCAACCCAAGACCTGACGTGCCTTGTCAGACGATGCGACAAGTGTATCCGGATCTCCTGGGCGACGATCTGCGATTTCAGGTGGAATGGGGTGTCCTGTCACCTTTCGTCCGGCTTCAACCAATCGATCAACCATGTGGGAGCCGATATAACCAGCTCCTCTTAATACTAAAATTGCCATAACCATTCCTTCCTATTTTTTAGATTATATCATAAAAAGGGCGCTATTTCTTAAGACCAACTGATTCAACGAAACGCATAAAGGCGATTTGACCTTCTTTTGTGCGCTTGTAAACACCTGCATCTTCCAAGACACGTTTGAAAATCTGACCAACCGAAGCACGCACGATTGTCTGGACTGATTCTGCTGTTATATCTGAATGGCTAGTTTTTAACTGCTCAGCCCACGCTTGATGATAAGGAGCCACTTCTTTTCTTTGTCCCAAAAGAAATTCTTCAACTTCTTTTATCTCATTTTTCAAACGAGGTGGGAGAATTGCCAAGCCCATGACCTCAATCAAGCCGATATTTTCTTTCTTGATGTGTTGAACATCTTTATGCGGATGATAAATACCATCTGGATATTCTTTTGACGTTTGATTGTCCCGAAGAACCAAATCTAACTCAAACTTACCATTTTTTTGACGTGCTATTGGAGTAACCGTATGATGTAGTTCACCATTTGACTCAGCTAAAATCTGAACAGTCGGATCGGAGTAACTGCGCCATTTCTGTAAAATCTTATCCGCCAAATCTATCAATACGGATTTATCAGTTGATTGCAACCTTAAAACCGACATGGGCCAGTTGACAATACCAGCTTCTACATTTTCAAAACCTGCAAAGGTGAAAGTGTTGTCCAGCTCTGCCTTTTCCATAGGAAAAGTATGTCGTCCACCTTGATAATGGTCGTGAGTGAGAATGGAGCCTCCTACGATAGGAAGATCCGCATTGGAGCCTGCAAAATAACCTGGAAAAGTCTCTACAATGTCCAAAAGACGCTCAAAAGTAGCACGACTGATAGTCATAGGAGTATGCTTGCTATCTAAAAAGATACAATGCTCATTAAAATATGCATAGGGCGAATACTGAAAGCCCCATTCTCGCCCGGCTAAATCAAAGCGGATAATTCGATGATTCGCTCGCGCTGGATGATCTAGTCGCCCTTGATACCCTTCATTTTCAAAACAAAGCTGGCAAGCTGGATAGTGGCTCGTCTTGGCTTTCTTAGCTGCTGCAATTCCCTTGGGATCTTTTTCTGGTTTAGAAAGGTTGATCGTAATCTCCAAATCACCATATTCAGTCGGTGTTTGATAGGCAATATTCTTAGCAATGGCTTTCAATTTAATATAATCATTACGTTTGCTAAGCTCATAAAAATCAGCAATAGCTCGTTCAGGATTTTGTTCATAAGTTTGCCAAAATTGCTGATTGAGTTGACTAGGTGCTGGCGTGACTAAATTCATCAACTCTGCCCCAAGAATATCCTGTTCTGCAAGAGTTGAGCCGATTTTTCCAACTGCTAAAGCAACTTCTAGTAAATCATCTTTGAGATCAATTAAGCTGGTTACTGTTGTCTCTTGCTTTGCAGCTTCCTCTCCAACCAGACTCATGACGCGATTTGTCAAATAAATTCGGTCAATTTCTGTAAAAGAGCTATTTGCTATGACCTCTGTTACAAAGGCATTCAGTAAATTTCGTGCCATTGATTTTCCTTTCTTTTATAGAAAGGGCTGAAATCCTCGTCAGCCCTTATTACTATTATGTAAAACGCTCGCTTAATCCAACACACGGCTGCCACCAGCGATTTCAGCAATATAGAAGCTCGGTGCATAACCTACGACTTCTTCATATTTTTGCCCAACATTTTTTTGAAAAGCTTCCACTGCATCTTTGCGAACCAAAGCAATGGCACAACCGCCAAATCCTGCTCCTGTCATGCGAGCGCCCAGTACTCCTTCTTGCTCCCATGCAGTATGAGCCAAAGTATCCAACTCTAATCCTGTGACTTCATAATCATGTTCAAGTGAGACATGAGACGCATTCATTAAGCAACCGAATTTTTCCAGATTGCCAGCTTGCAAAGCAGCTTGAGCTTGAAGTGTCCGTTGATTTTCCAATACAGCGTGACGAGCACGTTTGAGTCGATTTTCATCTTGAATTAAGTAGCTGTATTCATCAAAATCCCACTCATTTAATTCACCCAAGGTTGCAATAGAGAGTTTTTGCTTTAATTCCTCGACTGCCTTTTCACACTCTGCACGGCGTTCATTGTATTTGGAGTCTGCTAGTTCACGACGCTTGTTTGTATTCATAATGACAACCACATTGTCTTTGAGATCAAGCGGTACCAAGTCGTATTCGAGCGTGTTCGTGTCTAAGTAAATTGCCCGTTGATCTGCTCCCATGCCAATAGCAAACTGATCCATGATTCCTGAATTAACACCGATAAATTCATTCTCTGTTTGTTTACCAATTTTTACTAAATCTAAACGCTCTAATTTTAAATCAAATAGTCTCTCTGCAATTATTCCTGTTAGTAACTCTAAAGAAGCCGATGAAGAGAGACCTGAACCATTTGGGATATTTCCAAAAACATAGACATCCATCCCTTTATCAATGACATGTCCTGCTTTTTGCAAGAAATGAAGCACCCCTTTTGGATAATTCGTCCAATTATGCTCTTTTTCAAAACGAAGATCTTCTAGCGGCACCTCAATAATCCCTTTGTCTTCAAAATTTGCTGAGTAAAAACGAAGTAAATTATCGTCACGCTTGCGTGCCGCTCCGTAAGTTCCCAGCGAAATAGCCGCAGGAAAAACGTGACCACCATTGTAGTCTGTATGCTCACCAATCAGGTTAATGCGTCCCGGTGAAAAAAATGTGTGATCTGCTTCTGCCCCAAAAATTGTTGCAAAGTTTGAACGCAATTGTTGAATAGAAAGAGTTGTTGACATAAAAAGTCTCCTTTTATTTTGTTAGGTCTTGTAACCGTTTTATCATCTTTATTATAAAACATCATTAGTAAAATTTCAAGTATTTTAGTAAAATTTTACCAAAATTTTATCAATCAAGTTGTAAAAAATAATACTCGTCAATCTTTCATACTAATTTTTAGGAAATTTACTAAATATTTTTGTATTTTACTAATTTTTAAGATATAATAGACATATTCTTTAAAGAAATTAGGAAACAATCATGGCAACGATTAAAGATATCGCAAAAAGTGCTGGTGTCTCTCCAGCAACTGTATCACGCGTTTTAAATCACGACCAATCCATGTCTGTGAGTGACGAGACTCGCCAAAAGATATTTGATATTGCAGAAGAATTAGAATATAAAAAAACAAAAAGAGGAAGCACGCGAAATTCCCAAAACCGCAGAATTGCGATCGTAGAATGGTACACAGAAGAGGAGGAACTAGACGACCTCTACTACTATGCCATTCGTCTTGGGGTAGAGAAAAAAGCTCAAGAATTGGCCTATGATGTTATGCGCTTTTTCAATAATGAAGAATTAAATCATCTCGATCAAGTTGACGGCATCATCGCGATTGGAAAATTCAGCCCTCAAAAGATAAAGGAGCTGGAACTCTACACAGAACAACTTGTTTTTATTGATAGCAATACGCTTGCCTATGGACATAGCTGCGTCACGACAGATTTTGAAAATTCCGTTACAACTGTTCTGAACCACTTTTTAGAAAGGGGACACCGACAAATTGGGCTGCTAGTTGGGCAAGAACAAACTTCTGACAAAACTACTATCCTATCTGATCCACGCTTGGTAACCTTTAAAAATTATCTAACTGAAAAACAACTTTATCAAGAAACATACGTCAAAATAGGAAACTTTTCATCTGAATCAGGTTATTCTATGATGAAAGAATTGATTGCAAATTTAGGTGAACAACTTCCAACTGCATTTTTCATGGCAAGTGACGCCTTAGCTGTTGGCGCCCTTCGAGCACTTCAAGAAGCGGACATCCCTGTACCAGATCGTGTTAGTTTGATTGCTTTTAACGATACATCTATTGCTAAGTACGTCTATCCACCACTCAGCACGGTCACTGTCTTTACAGAGGAAATGGGCAGACAAGGTTTGCAACTGCTGCACGAGGAATTTCAACATCCTGGCTCGACCATTCCACGTATGGTAACACTTGCCACCAAACTGACCCTTAGAAAGAGCAGCTTATAGAAATGAAAACATACGAAATTTTATTCGACATTTTAAGTCGAGAATCTGACTATATCAGCGGTGAAAAATTAGCACAGGAGTTAGGAATTTCACGCACTTCTATCTGGAAAGCTATTCAACATTTGGAAAAAGAAGGCGTTCACATTGAATCCGTTAAAAATAAAGGCTATAAGCTCCTTTCAGGTGATTTATTGATTGCTGAGAAAATAGAAGAAACTGCTCCTATTCAAGTTTCCTTCAATCCAAACTGCAAATCCACTCAACTTGATGCCAAAGCAGGAGTTGAAGCTGGCAATCCTGCCAACACCCTCTATCTAGCTTCCTCTCAATCAGCTGGTCGTGGACGCTTTGGCAGAAATTATTTTGCTCCAGATCAAGGCGGGATTTATATGTCCCTTCATCTGAAACCCAATCTTCCTTTTCAACAAATTCCCGCCTATACTATCTTGACTGCTGGAGCCATTTACAAGGCTATTAAAGACCTCACTTTAATGGAAATGGACATTAAATGGGTCAATGACATTTACTACAAGGGCAAGAAAATAGCCGGCATTTTAACCGAAGCTATTACTTCTGTCGAGACGGGCTTAGTCACTGATGTGATTATTGGAGTGGGCATCAATTTCGCAATCTCTGATTTTCCGAAAGAGTTAAAAAATAAGGCTGACTCTCTCTTCCACGAAAATCAATCTATCACACGCAATGAACTCATTGCTGAGATTTGGAAAGCTTTCTATGAATGTGAGCCAGACGAGCTGATTTACCTTTACAAACAACATTCCCTTGTCTTAGGTCGGACGGTCACTTTTTGCCAGAATGACAAAGAATACAAAGGAGTTGCCAAGGAAATATCAGATACCGGGCAGCTATTGATCCAATTAGATACCGGACAAGAAATGTGGCTAAACAGCGGTGAAGTTTCTTTAACAAGTTGGTAAATAAAAGAAGGAGAAAATTGAGTAACCATCAATTTTCTCCTTCTTTTTCAGCACAAAATCAATGACCTTTGTGCTTTTCTTTGCGTTTTTGCTGTTTTAATTGGAATTTTCTATTTTGCATATATTCTTTTTGAGCTTTCAATCTGGAACGTTTAGCTTGTTTATCTAACTCTTGTTGCAGTTTTAGTGCGTCTTGTGATTTCGTTGAGCGTTTTTCACGCTTCATTTCTTTTTTTGCTAATCGCTGCAAGCGTTTGGGATTTGCACAATGTCTTTTTTTCTTTACTGCAACAGCCGGACTAAATTGTAGTTGTGAAAACTTCTGATTAACAAATTCTAAAACCTCGTTCATTTGGGGCTCAACTCCAAATGTCACCCGACAAACAGACAAACCTTGAGCATTTTCTTGCTCAAATAAGCCATAATAAAAGCCATTTTCAAAGTATATGGTCAATTCTAGTGAAACATGTTCCATACAGCATCCTCCTTAAATACATTACAAAGAAGGGACAACCAAGGAGGAGGGTTACTGATAGTCGTGACCTGCTTCAATTTGTCATTAGAAAAACAAATCTGGCATACCACGTATATGTTCGGACTACCAACCGAAACTGTGTTTTTATCTTTGCACTTTTATTTTACCGCAAGCAGAGCATTTTTTCAAATTGAAAAGAAGAGAAAAGGTTGAGGATTTTTGCCCCAACCTTTCTTTTTATTTTTTACGTTTGATATGTTTATCAATTTCGTCCACTATTTTACCCATGACATAGCTCACCTGTAAATTGCGAATCACTAGAAGCGCCCAGAAAACAGCAAATAAATAGTGTCCTGACATCATTGCTTCGTTAAAAAAATACGTTTCAATCGCTGTGAAAAAAGCTGTTGTAAAAAATTGTTGTCTTGTCATGATTCTATTATAGCACGAAAAAGCAGAAAAATCTAAATTCAGTCCTCTTGAACGGTAATTTTTTCCGCTAAGAAATCAAATCCTTCTGGAATGACTGTATTCTCTTTTTCTTCAGTTTGTGGTGCGTTTTCTCCACGCGTTTTAGCCGAAAATTCAGCCCGAATCTCTGTCCAGTCGGTCATCGAAATAGCTAAGATATCCGGAGAAAATCCAGCAGCATTGCTTAAGAGATTGCCAAACATGGTGTTAAGATTTTCCCGTTTCATGGTTTGTTCTGCATTAAAGCTCGACTCAAATGCCAAAATGGCGTGGTTTTCGTTAGCTGCGACGGGTTGTGAGCCGACTAAAAGCGCCTTATCTGCTCCGGCTAAACTTTCAATAATTTCTCCCCAAGCATTCTGCAACTTGGTTAAATTACTGCGAGCCAGACTAGGATTTTCAACTGCCTCTTGCAGAATCGCATTTACTTTATGACGATCTACCCGGTATCCTTTGCTTGTTTTGGCTGATTGTGTTCCCTGTACTGGCTTACTAGGTACAGAATTTGACTGCAAACTTGCTAATTGATTCTTAAGCTGGCTGATTTCATCCTTTAGCGTTTCTAACTCACTCGCTAGATTTGATGGCAATTCTGCTTTTTCTTGTCCTTCTGCCAGTCGAATGGTCATCATTTCTGTATAAATTTTAGGCTGCAGACTATTTTTGATTTCCGAAAGGCTTTTCGTTGCAATCTCAATCAAGTCGAACAATCTCTCCTGTGGTGTATTGAGATTGTCTAAAAAACTTTCGCTCGTATGCGTATTTCCACCACCTGTTTTAACAATGAGCAAGTCTCTAAGATATTGCAGCAGGTCTGTGACAAAGCGAGCCATATTTTTGCCGCTGTCGAATATGACATCAAGATTTTTTAATGCCACTGACGTATCATGCGCTAATACAGCTGCTACATACGCGTCTAATGCTCCTAAACTGATAGAACCCGTGATTTCTTCAGAAATAGCCGTTGTCAGCTGATTGTCTTGAGTCAAGCTGAGGGCTTGGTCCAAGATAGATAAGGCATCCCGCATCCCACCTTCTGCTCGTCTTGCGATAATCTGCACCGCTTCATTTTCAAAGTCAATATTTTCTTGCTGCAAAATCCACTCAATGTGTTCTACAATATCTTTGGTCTTAATCGACTTGAACTCAAAGCGCTGAACACGCGAGAGAATGGTTGCTGGTATTTTATGCAGCTCCGTCGTTGCTAAAATAAAGACAACATTCTCTGTCGGCTCTTCCAAAGTCTTAAGAAGCGCATTAAAAGCGCCTGTTGAGAGCATGTGAACCTCATCAATGATATAAACCTTGTGCTTCGCTAGACTGGGAGCATAAGTAGATTTGTCACGAATATCTCGGATTTCATCCACACCATTATTAGAAGCCGCGTCAATCTCAATGACATCTTCTAGGCTTCCTTCGGTAATGGCTTGGCAAATATAACAGTCATTGCAAGGCTCTCCATCCTTTTGGTTGGGGCAATTCATTGCCTTAGCAAAAATCTTGGCTACGCTGGTCTTTCCTGTCCCTCTGGGACCTGAAAAGAGATAGGCATGACTGATTTTATCCTGTTCAACTGCCTGCCGCAAGGTTGTCGCCACAACCTCCTGCCCAACTAGCTGACCGAAGGTTTGGCTTCTGTATTTTCGATATAAAGCTTGATACATTAGGCTTTGTCTCCAAACATTTCAAAATTCCAACTTGTTTTCTCTAGTAAAAGAGCCACAAAATTTTCCAGATATTCTCGGTCAATCTCATCATAATCTGCCACCAGATGAGAATCCAAATCCAACACCCCTACTAGGCTGTCGTTTTTGACCATTGGTACTACAATCTCGCTGCGAGCTCTACTATCACAGGAAATGTAATTGCCATGTTGGGTCACATCTTCTACAATCATCGTCTGCCGTTTGGCTGCTGCTTCACCGCAGACCCCTTTTCCTAAAGCAATGTGCACGCAGGAAACGCCCCCTTGAAAAGGACCTAACACCAACTCGTTTCCGTCATAAAGATAAAAGCCAGTAAAGACAGAATGAGGCAAGGCTTGGTTTAGCAGAGCAGAGCTGTTTGAGAGATTCGCCAACGCATTGCTTTCGCCTTCTAGTAATGCTTCAAGTTGTGCTAAAAGTAATTGATAATTTGAAATTTTTTCTGATTGATTCATACTTTCTATTATATCAAAAAAACAGCCTCGTGACTGTTTTTTCGCAAGTGGACAAGTCATTCCTCAAAAATGATAGATTTTTCAGTTTATAAAAGGTTGTCCGAGGGTCGGACGAAGCAAATCTCTTTTGATTGAGGCTAGCCGACCCTCGGACAGGGTAAATTAGTTTTGGTTTGTTCTATTCGCTCGGCGGACAGAATGAATTCCTTTTGGTTTGGCTTGTCTGCTCGGCGGACGGAGTGAATCTCTTTTAGTTTATCTTATCCGCCCGGCGGACAAAGTGAAATCCTTTTGGTTTGGCTTATCCGCCCGGCGGACAAAGTGAAATCCTTTTGGTTTGGCTTATCCGCCCGGCGGACGGAGTGAATCTCTTTTAGTTTATCTTATCCGTCTGGCGGACAAGATAAACTTCCCTTTATAAACATAGAATAACAAAAGAGCTGGAAAGTCAATTTCCAACTCTTGAGGGGTGCATTATTAAGAAACCAATTCTCCTGTGAGTACATTGATAGACTTGACAGTTCCTGTCAAATCAGTATAGCTGACCGTCTTGTTTGCAGGATGATAGGTAAACTTTTCTAAGCTCAAACCATATTTAAAAGCAATTTTAATCATTTTTGCTCGGAAATCTTGCAGAGACAATCCATAGCTTGCTGCGCGTGCCTTTTCAGCTTCTTCTTCAGCATTAACTGTTGGTTTTTCAGTCCCTTCTGAATTTTCCTTTTCATCATCTACCTCTTTACTTGCAGAGTCGTCTTTCTTATCCTCTGACTCTTCATTTGGTGCATAATTCTTGCCATCATCTGATTGGTTTTGCTTACCATGGTTGCTGTCATTACCAAAGCCATCATCAGAGTGAGGACGATCGTTTGGATTTTGCACATAATATTTCACCGTAGCAAGGAAATCTTCCATGCTATAACCCTCTGGCGCGTTGTAAAGACCTTCGTCAAACCAAGAGAGAGAAATATTGTGATAGTGATCATGGTGCGGAATAATCAATTGCCCATTCTTGTAATCCACAACATAAGCTGTATGATATGGCATTGCCTCAACCGGCACTTTTTTAGCTGGTGTCACGCGTTCATAGATTGATTGCGCACTTTCTTTTTGAGGTTGCTTTGGATCAGTTTTAGGCTTGTCTTCTTTCTTTTCATTCGGCGCTTTGGTTTTCAGATATTCTTCTGTCGCCTTACGCTCAGATTCTGACAAATCTTTCTTAGGAATATAATGGCTGTGTGTCATGTGTGGCGCAGTGTAGCCATCTCCCTGCTCCTCTGTCACATCATGCGGATCAAAGATATAACCGTCCGATGTTGCATAACGACCTGCAGCTTTAGCTAATGCTACTTCATCAGCCGTATAAGCAATTTGCGAATTTGCTTTGCCTGCGCGGTCAGGGTGCACTTCGGCGGAGAGTTTCAAGACTTGGTCTAGCAAAGCCAATTTATCCGCATTCTTGTCTGCCACTTTTTGGAGCAAATCATTCACTTGAGCCAGTTTATCGCTTGCATTTCCTTTTGTTTCCAATGCTTTTCGGATAGACATCAACACAATTTTCGCTTTCTTTGCAAATTCTGTGTTTTGACTAGCAGAATCATTATCTGAACCAGTTGCTTTCACTATTTCGGATAACAAGGCTTTTGCTTTCGCAAGCAGGCTCTCTTTCTCCTCTATACCTAATAACAGATTTGAGTTGAGGCCGTTTATTTGCTCTTCAAAGTTTGCTTTTTGACGCACATCTGAAACTTTCTCTAACAAAGCTTCTGCCTTACTAATAAAGGTTTTAATCTGCTCATCACTAACTTCTGTTTCAGCAGGTTCTTCTTTCTTCTCGTTTTTATCAGAAGTTTTGCCAGTATCTTGCTGATTTTTATCTGGTGTTGCTTGATGATCTTGTTGCGCTTGATCCGATTGCTTAGCTTCCGAATAATCCTCACCCGGCGTTATCATCTGCGCAATCTTTCGTTCCAAATCAGACATTTCATTGTAATAGATAAAATGATAATGATTGCCGTGCGGAACAGCCACTCCGTTAGAAGTCCGCTTTGTAATCTGTGCTGGGTCAAATATCAAACCGTCTGATTCTACATGTCGTTGACTCAAAGGAGTCGCATACAATTGCCGCAGCAATTTAATGATTTCAGCTTTATTTCCACGCTTCGGTTCAGTTTGTTTTGGAGCTGGTTGAAAAGGCTGAGTTTGCTGATTTCCTGTATGATTAGGCGTTCCCGGATTAGCAGGACGATAGTCCAACGACGGATGGTTCATTCCTCCGTTTGACTGAGGAATTTGACCTGAATTGGACGGATATTGTGGACGACTTTTGCCTGTTTTATTGTCCCAATAGTTTTGAGCAGCAGCTAACTCACTAGGAGACAAATCTTTCTTTGGAATATAGTGGAAATGATTGCCATGCGGTACAATAAAGCCATCTCCAGTATCTTCTATCACATCTGTCGGATTGAAGACATAGCCATCGTCTGTCGTATAACGACCTTGCGCACGAGCTTCTTTGACAGCTGTAGTTACAGTTCCTTTTGCGCCCTTATGCCCTTTTCCACTGTATTCTGCCCTTTGGCGAGCAATTTCTTCTTTTGTCCGAACATTGCTTGTATGATTCGGATCTTTCAGATAAAGATAATACTTGCCATTCACCTTGATAATGTAGCCGTCTTTTACTTCGTTGACAATATCAGACTGCTGCAAAGTGTAGTTTGGATCCCGCATAATCAGCTCTTCACTGATAATCGCATCATAAGGGACTTTCCCATTATAATAATGATAATGATCACCGTGAGACGTTACATAGCCTTGATCTGTGATTTTAACAACAATCTGCTCTGCGTTGATTCCTTCTTTGGCACTCACTTCATCAGGAGTCAAATTCTCAGCCTTTTTCGCTTTGGCTTTCGACTTACTATCAACATAAGCTACACGATTGTCTGCTTTGCTAGAAACACTTTGATAACGTTCTAGCTCATACGCACAAATGCTCAATGCAAGAACTGCAATAGATCCAACAATATATTTTTTCTTCATTTTTCTACTCATTTTTTCAATTCTTTTGCCAATACCGCTAGATTGGCGTCTAGATTTTCAAGATAAGTTTTATTATTTTGTGGGTCAGCTTCCAAAGGATTTAATTGTTTTAGTTTAACGCCTGTAGATTTGACCAAAGTTTTCGCAACTTTTGATGACGCATTGCTTTCCACGAAAATTGTTTTGACCTTGTATTGTTTCACAAACTCTTCGATTTCCGTCAGTTGACGCGGACTAGGCTCTTGCTCTGGTGAAATCCCAGCAATCCCCAACTGAGTCAATCCAAATCGCTTCGCCAAATAAGAAAAGGCCGTATGCTGTGTCACAAACGTTTTTTGTTTCGCTGCTTTGAAAATCGGCTGATATTTTTTAGTCAACTCTTTTGCCTTAGCTGCCAGCTCTTTCGCATTTTTTTGATAGGTCTCTTTATTTTTACTATCAATCTTCGAAAGTTTATCAGCGATGATTTGCGCTTCTTCTGCCACTTTTTCTGGGTCTAACCATGTATGCGGATCGTATAGAGTCTTTTCATCCACTCCCTCACCAGCAGCTACATCTTCTAATCCCGGTACGCGCTCCAGCTTCATACCTTCTGACGCTTCAAGCACTTTCACTTTGGATTTTTTTAGATTTGGATCCAATTTTCCTGCCCATGACTCTAGTGTATGAGAATGGTAAACAAAGACATCCGCATCATAGATAGCAGCTACATCATTCGCCGATGGCTCAAAAGAATGAATTCCCGTGCTTGACTGAATCATCCGAACATCATTCAAATCCCCAGACACTTCTTTAACCATGGCATAAATCGGGTAAAAACTTGTTACAATTTTCATTCCCTTGCTCTGCTTTTTGCTACCTGCACCGCACGCTGTCAAAAGCAAAACCAGTCCCGCCACAAAAATAGAAAATAAATATTTCCTTAATTTCATATATTACTCCTTAACTAGTGTTTAACCAGTTCATTAACTGGTTAATATGATACCATGATAGAAATTAGCTGTCAAGAATTTTTTATCTGTTTTTTTAACAATAATAAAAAAGCTTCCTAAACCACATTAGAAAACTTTTAGTCTTACCAATCGCTTTTTTCTTTACGAATCTCTTCCAGCATTTCAGCTTCTTCTGCTGTGAACTCATATTTTTCTAGCAAATCTGGACGACGTTCATAAGTCTTTTTCAAACTCTCATACAGACGCCATTTTCGAATATTTTCATGATGACCGCTCATCAAAATATCTGGCACAACCATTCCACGAAAATCATAAGGGCGCGTATATTGAGGATATTCTAAAAGACCTGATGAAAAACTGTCATCAGTATGACTAACTTCCTTACCAAGAACTTCAGGAATCAGCCGTACCGTCGCATCGATTATCGTCATAGCAGCCAACTCTCCACCGGTCAAAACATAATCTCCAAGAGAGACCTCGTCTGTCACCAAACTTTTAATCCGCTCATCATAACCTTCATAATGTCCACAAATAAAAATCAATTCTTCTTCTTGGGAAAGCTCTTCCGCATAGGCTTGATCAAACGTTCGACCAGCGGGATCTAACAAAATAACCCGTGGCTGTTTTTTCTCAATCGCATCATAAGCATCAAAAATCGGTTGCGCTCTAAGCAACATTCCTTGACCGCCTCCATAAGGCTCGTCATCAACGTGTCTCGATTTCTCTGCATTTTCTCGAAAATTATGATAGTGAATCTCTAGTAATCCTTTTTCGCGCGCCTTACCAACTATTGAATACTCCAGCGGGGCAAACATCTCTGGAAAGAGTGTTAAAATGTTAATCTTCATCATCCAGTCCTTCCGGAATTTCCACATCTACTCGACTATTTTCAAGATCAATATTCAATACAACAGGCGGAATATAAGGCAACAGTAAATCACGCTTGCCTTTGCGCTTTACCACCCAGACATCATTGGCACCGGGCTGCAAAATTTCTTTAATTGTTCCAATCAAAATATCCTGTTCATAAACATTTAAGCCAATAATTTCATGATAATAAAATTCGCCCTCATCTAAATCTGATAAATCTTCTTCAGCCACTTTCAAAGTAAAATCACGATATTTCTCAATGTCATTGATATGGTACATTCCTTTGAATTTGATAATATCAAAATTTTTCATCTTACGATGACTAGCAATTTCCACATTCATGACAAAATTATCTTTCTTATCAAAAAGGGCCAACATACTTCCCTTTTTAAAACGTTCCTCTGCAAAATCCGTCACCGATAGTACACGCATTTCACCTTGCAAACCTTGCGTATTTACAATTTTTCCAACATTATAATAGTTCATTTTCTCTCCAAATACTAGCATTATCCTATTTATTCTATCATGAATAAAGGGAATTCTCAAGAAAACAAAGACCCCACCAAGATAAATCCTTAGTAGGGTCATTGGGGAATAACATCATTCCTCTAATTTTAAATCGCCTTAAGCAACCTTAAAACCTTGATTTATTAGGCTTCCGCAATCAAATTGCGATACTCTATTATTTAAGAGTAACTGAAGCTCCAGCTTCTTCCAATTTAGCTTTGATTTCTTCTGCTTCCGCAGTTGCAACACCTTCTTTAACAACAGTTGGTGCTCCGTCAACCAATTCTTTAGCTTCTTTAAGACCAAGACCTGTAATTTCACGAACAGCTTTGATAACGCCGACTTTCTTGTCGCCTGCTGCAGTCAATTCAACATCAAATGAATCTTTCGCAGCGGCAGCTTCACCAGCACCAGCAGCAGCTACAGCTACAGGAGCAGCTGCAGTTACACCAAATTCTTCTTCGATAGCTTTTACAAGGTCGTTCAATTCAAGGATTGAAGCTTCTTTAATTTCAGCAATAATATTTTCAATGTTCAATGCCATTGTTATTTCCTCCAAATATATTTTCGTTATTTATTATTAGTTTGTAGCATAGGCTACGCGCAACTTAACATTAAGCCGCTTCTTCTTTGTTGTCTGCAACAGCTTTGACTGCGAGAGCAACGTTGCGAACTGGCGCTTGAAGTACAGATAGTAGCATAGATAGAAGTCCTTCGCGGTTTGGAAGAGTTGCAAGAGCAACAATTTCTTCTTTAGATGCAACAGCACCTTCAATAGCTCCACCTTTAATTTCAAGTGCATCAGCTTCTTTAGTAAAATCATTGATGATTTTTGCTGGTGCTACAACATCTTCATTTGAAAATGCAACAGCAGATGGTCCAACAAATGCATCAGCAAGACCTTCAAGTCCAGCTTTTTCAGATGCACGACGTAAAATTGAGTTTTTAATAACTTTATACTCAACTTCGCTTCCACGAAGATTACGACGAAGAACTGTGTCTTGTTCAACTGTAAGACCACGAGCATCCACAACAACGATACTTGCAGCTGCTTTCATTTTTTCAGCAACTACATCAACTAGTTCCGCTTTTTTAGCAATACTTGCTTCACTCATTTAGTGTTTCACCTCCGTAATTATTTTGCTTGGGAAATTTTTCCAAAAGAAAAACGTGCCCAAACCTAGACACGAAAGTACAATACGTTTCTTTTACATGATCCGTTTTGTCCTCGGTAGGATCTTTATGAGTCGAGCTCCCCTACTGTCTTAGGCAGTTTTTTCAAACCATTAATGATTGTAACATAAGAAAAAAAAGATTGCAAGAGTTTTTGATAATCTTTTTATAATAAAGTGAAAGTCTATCCTTTGGGGTAAGCAGATACATTAAATTTTTGAAAAAGGCACCAGCTCACTCGGAGTAGATGCCTTATACTCTTATAACTCTCTAGCTTTCAAATATTGCTCGTTTGCAATAAGCGTTTTTTTGTAATACTGATTATAACTCTTACTAAATTTCCTTATTAGTGGAATTGCTATTTCATAATATTTATTGTCTAACATAAATGTTTGTAATTTATCTTGAATTGTTTTCATAGGACTATTTTTATAATTGTCGCTATTTTTATAATCTTGATATTGAGCTATAATATTCTTATTTTCTGTTAGCCACTTTTCGGCATTTTCTATTGCTTCAATTTTTGACGCATTAACTTCTTTTAGTACTTTCATATCAAAAGCAGAGCTTACTTCTTCAATATAATCTTGTTCTTCTTTACTAAGGTTAAAAGAAGGAAGGCTATCTAGATAGTTAACAAATTTTTTATAAGCTTCTTTTCCATCCTCTCTTAAATGTTCATTCAAAAATGGCTGGTATGCAGAAAAAATTAATTGTCCAAAATGTCCTGGAAATATTTTTTCCAATCTCTCATAAATACTTTCTTCTGCTTCGATCAAAGCTATCTTATCATCAATAAGAGTCTGGCTTTCTTTCTTAACGATTAGCTCAATAACCTCTCTCCTCATTTGTTCAATATCCAGCTGATGTTGTTTTCTTCTAAGTATGGAAGATAATGAATTCCCATTTGAAGATAAATATTCTTTTATCTCAGATACACTAAGCCCAACTTTTCTAAATAAAGATATCTTACTCAAGATTTTCATGTCTTCTTCGCTATAATCTCGATAACCATTTTCTGATTTCAAAGGCTTAATCAATCCTTTTTCCTCGTAGTACTCAATTGCTTTTCTGGTCAAACCAGTTTTATTTTGAATTTCATTTCTCAATATGATGCACCACCTCCTCAATTAGATAATACCCCAGCCCCTAACGGACAGGTCAAGCCCTTAATTTAATATTTTCTCGTAATATCTGGTGATGAAAAACATAATTAATGGAGAACATCCAACTGAAATCTCAACAGAATCACTGGTAAATAAGCCTTTACAGGAATACAAATAACAGCAATCATCCTCATCAAAGGCATTAGATGGCAAAGTCCTCCGTAATGAAAAATTAACTACTTCACAATAAATTTTGACAAGATCTTTACAACTTTTTACAAATCTAAAATGCTTATTTCAATCTTCAAAAAATGGAAGAATAGAGGCTTTTTCTTTCTCTGTGCAGGCAACAAGCGGGAGACGGAGTGGTCCGACTTCAAATCCTTGAGAATTTAGCACAGCTTTAAGTGGTGCTGGGCTTGTCACAGAAAAGAGAGCTTCTATTTTGGGTAACAACTGACGTTGAATCTGAGCAGCTTTTTTCAGCTTACCTTCGTCTAAGGCTGCAAACATTCTATAAAAGTCATCTCCATTGGTATGAGCCGCAACAGATATAACCCCCTGTGCTCCGATTGCCTTTGCATGAAAAGCTTGTCCGTCTTCCCCAGTATAAATTAGAAAGTCCTGTGGAGCGTTTTCAACCAAATGGGTAAGAGCATCTATGCCTGTACAATCTTTGATTGCAATAATATTTGGCAATTGTGCTAAGTGCAAGAAAGTTTCTACTGTCAAACCAGCAACCGTTCGGCTAGGAACATTATAAACGATGACTGGCAGATTTGAAGCTTCCGCAATCGCTTTATAATGCTGATATAGACCTTCTTGAGTCGGTTTATTGTAATAAGGAGTCACTGCAAGTCCGGCAGCAAAACCACCAAATTTGTCAACTTCACGCGCAAATTCAACGGAGTCTCGAGTATCATTTGTACCAATTCCGGCTATCAGCGGAACTCGCCCTTTTACAATCTTTTGAACTGCTGCAAATAATTCCAACTCTTCTTCATGCGTCAGAGTTGGGCTTTCACCAGTCGTTCCTGCGATAATCAATCCTTCTGTATGATGCGCTAGAAGGTGTTCAATCAGCTTAGGAAGAGCCTCAAAGTTAATACTACCATCCTCTTTAAAAGGTGTGACAAGTGCTGTAATTATTCTTGCTTTTTTTAAATCTTCTATAGACATAAACCTCGTCCTCCTAGCTTGCAAAATACAACTATACGAATATTATCTCACATTTTACTTCAATTCGAAAATGACCTCTGCTGTTGGATGCACCAAGCCACGTTCATGCAAAGTCTCAGCGATTTGAACAGAATTCCAAGCAGCACCTTTAAGCAGATTGTCTGAAACCACCCACATATGGATGCCTTTTTCAGCGTCCAAATCCTTGCGAATTCGTCCCACGAATGTCTCGCGTTTTCCGACAGCATTGACAGCTTGAGGGTAGACTTGATGAGCAACATCATCCTCTAATACTGCTCCTGGGAAGTTCGCAATAGCTGCTTTGACCTCTGCGATGGGTGCTACTTCTTTTGTCTCGATGTAGACAGACTCTGAGTGCGCTGAAAGAACAGGGATACGAACACAAGTAGCAGAAACCGCAATCGTGTCATCTTCCATGATCTTCTTGGTTTCATTGGTCATCTTCATCTCTTCGTAGGTGTAGTCATTGTCCGTAAAGACATCGATTTGAGGAAGAGCATTAAAAGCAATCGGATAGTGTTTCTTGTCACCGCCGGAAGGTAAAATCTCAGCCTTGACATCACGCGGATCGACTCCGTCATTTAAGACCTCACGCAGTTCACGCTGAGTCTCAAGAATAGCTCCCATACCAGCTCCGGACACAGCTTGATAGGTCGATACGATGATGCGCTCTAAGCCCCATTTCTGACGAATCGGCTCCAGCGCCACCATCATCTGAATGGTGGAACAGTTAGGACAGGCAATAATCCCGTTATGAGCATCAAGTGCATGGGCATTGACCTCCGGCACAACTAATGGAACATCAGGATTCTGACGGAAATGAGAGGTATTGTCAACGACAACAGCTCCTGCCTTAACAGCGTAAGGAGCATACTTGGCAGACGTTGAACCGCCTGCTGAAAAGAGAGCGATATCTACACCTTCAAAGGCAGTTTCCGTTGTTTCTTCAATTGTGATGTCTTGGTCTTTGAATTTCAAAACTTTCCCAGCAGAACGAGCTGAAGCCAAGTAGCGTACTTTCTCAATTGGAAGACTTGATTCTTCCAGCATTTTAATCATTTGAGCTCCAACGGCACCTGTAGCACCAACCACAGCAACTGTATATCCCATAACATACCTCTCTGAATTTTCAAAAAATTTGTGTATTGCTGGTATTATACTACTTTTCTAAAGAATTGAAAAGACTTATAAGAAAAAAATCCCCACTAAAAAGTAGGGATTGAGGGCACTTTCGTGTGATGAGCAGGTTCACACAACTCATCAAGGTCCGCTCCTGCGTATATGACCTCCCATGCTCAATATGTGGCTTGCGCCACTTATCGACTCATCGCATATCTAGCATTCTACTATAGAAAATCCTAAAAGTCAAACTATTTTTTATGAGAGATTTTCTAACTTATCAATATTTGAAATTGGTGTCTTAAAAGAGTAAAATAATTTTAGGAGGATAAAAAGTTATGGATACAACAAAACAGCCTGTCCTTATGCCTCAGGATACGAGAATAATGGCCCTCTTACTTGGTGCTGTAGGTGGCTGCCTTGATGTTTTCTCGCATATGCAATTTAGTACGCTAATCGCAACCCAAACAGGGAATATTCTTTTAATCGTAGCCGATTGGGATGGACCAACCGTAAAGACTGCTTACCGTATCCTTTCGCTTATCTTTTTTACCTGTGGCTTTGTCTTCGGTATTCTACTTAAGGAACGGGCGCAAAGTTCACATTGGCGTACTTGGGGGGTCTTACCATTGACTCTCACGACTTTCCTCTTTCCTTTCTTTCATTCTCATTATTTTATCTGGGTGATATTGCTTGCAACCTCTACCGGAATGGTCATGCTAACTTATACAGGCTCAAAAATTGAGTCTTATCCCTATATGATTATGATGACTTCAGGAAACTATCGGAGAATGGTCACTGCTTGGTATGAGTATATTCGTTTTAAAGACCGTAGACATATTATTAGAAGGCAAGCGGCTAATTACTCTATGATTGTCGCTAGTTTCATCGGCGGTGCTGTTTTTACTGGTTTTCTCACACGCTTCATTCACCAATATGCTATCTGGACAGTCACCACTATTTTGACGATTATTATCATTCATTATACCAGATACAATCATATACATCACTTAGAGCAAAAAAATATCTAACACTCAATGAAAATCGAAAAGCAAACTAGGAACTAAGTAAGACAAAAAACCGAACCAATCCTCTTGGGTAATGCTCACAAAGAGAATTGGTTCGGTTTTTGCTAGTTCACCAATACTTGCCTGCGATATTTCATTTATCAATCCTCTTCATCAGTTTTTAACTACTGATGGAAAAACTTCCTCATCTATCAATCTCACAAATACTTGCTTCCTTCTTTAATGCTGAGTTTGCTCAGTTTATCCTTGTATTTTTCGATAAACTCCAGCACCCAGTCGGGATTGGTTTTAGAGTAGTCTCGCAGAGCCCAGCCGATGGCCTTATTGATGAAAAACTCGGTTTGATTAAGATTATTAATCAGGATTTGCTCCAGCAGCTGGACATCCGTTTCTTCTTTTTGAAGCAATTGATGCTCGATAGCAATTCGGCGCAACCAGAAATCTTTATCCCTGCTCCAATCTAATACTATTTTCTTTGTCTCAGGATAATGCAAACTAATATAGCCTACCGAGCGACACAAAAAGTCAATTGTGTCCCACCATGGCTTTGTTTGTGCTAATTTCTTTATCTTTGGCAAATCGCTTGGTGTCAAAGCTTTTTGTTTCAGTTGCAAATAATCCAGCACCACATATTGCATTTCACGATAGGGATTGTCCCAAGCCTGATGGATAAATTTCCAATCAATTGCAAGGCTGCTATTTTTCTTAAAAAATACCTTGGAAAGCTTTCGTCTAACAGGTGTTTTGACCCCTAAAAACTCGAACTGGTCTTTCATGTATGCTTTCATGTGAATAGCATCTTCAGGGTTTGCTACTTCTTTTAATCCTTGGAAAATATCTTCTACTTTCATATTACCATTCACTTTCAACATTCATATCTTTGAATAATTTAATTGGTCTTGCTGGTTTATCTAAACTCTTCTGCAACCAAACTGTATCATGCCAGCAGCCAAATTTATAGCCGATTTTTGGGAAATGCGCTACTTGCTGGTAACCACGTTTTTTATGGAAAGAAATACTAGCGTCATTCGGAAGAGCAATACAAGCTAGAAAGTGGACAAAACCTTGCTGTTCAAGAATTTCTTCCAATTTGTCATAAAGCTGCTTCCCAATCCCTCTACCGCGATTCTCATCAGCTACATAGACCGACAGTTCAACAGCCCAGTTGTATGCCTCTCGACCATAATAAGTCGAAGCATAAGCATAACCTAGAATTGCTCCATCTTCCTCTGCCACCAGATAAGGATACCTTTCCAAGGTCTTCTCAATCCGGTCAGAAAATTCCTCCACCGACGGAATATCATACTCAAAAGTAATGGCTGTTTTCTCCACATAAGGCGCGTAAATAGCTACAAGAGCAGTGGCGTCGTTTTTATGAGCTAATCTGATGTTCATCCGAACCTTCCTTTCTTCTTATTATTTTCATAAAAATGAAGTATATCACCATGTATATTTTACCAAATTCAAAAAGAAAAGGCTCTCTCGAACCTTTTTCGTTTTAAAATAGTCCAACAGCAGTTCCGTCTGCTGCTACGTCCATATTGAGGGCTGCTGGGCGTTTTGGCAGACCGGGCATCGTCATAACATCACCGGTCAGGGCGACAATAAAGCCTGCACCCAATTTTGGAACGACTTCACGGATAGTGATTTCAAAATCTTCTGGCGCTCCCAGTAGAGCTGGATTATCTGAAAAACTGTATTGGGTCTTGGCCATACAGATTGGCAGCTTATCCCAGCCATTCTTGACAATTTGAGAAATTTGAGTTTTGGCTTTCTTTTCAAAATTGACTTTTGTTCCACGATAGATTTCCTTGACAATTTTCTCGATTTTTTCTTCGATAGACAGATTGTTGTCATAGAGTCGGCTGTAGTGAGCAGGAGTCTCTTCAATCGTTTTAACCACAGTTTCAGCAAGAGCTAGACCACCGTCAGCTCCGTCTGCCCAGACACTAGCCAATTCCACAGGGACATCAATCTCCGTGCAAAGTTCCTTGAGAACGGCAATTTCAGCCTCAGTATCAGAGACAAATTCATTGATAGCCACCACAACCGGAACACCAAATTTACGGATATTTCCCACATGGCGTTTGAGGTTGGCAAAACCTGCTTTAACCGCTTCAACATTCTCAGTTGTCAGATCTTCTTTAGCAACACCACCGTTCATTTTCAATGCTCTGAGAGTTGCAACAATAACCACTACATCTGGAGCAGTCGGAAGATTGGGTGTTTTGATATCTAGGAATTTTTCAGCCCCTAGATCCGCACCAAATCCAGCTTCAGTCACCGTGTAGTCCGCCAAATGCAAAGCTGTTGTCGTTGCCAAAACGGAATTACAGCCGTGAGCAATATTGGCAAACGGTCCACCGTGAACAAAGGCAGGTGTTCCATAAATAGTCTGTACTAGATTGGGCTTTATAGCATCTTTCAAGATGAGAGCAAGAGCACCTTCTATTTCCAAATCTCGAACATAAACAGGCGTCCGATCATAACGATAACCAATAACGATATTAGCTAGACGTTCTTTCAAGTCTTCAATACTTGTCGCTAAACAGAGAATAGCCATGATTTCAGATGCAACCGTAATATCAAAACCATCTTCCCGCGGAATTCCATTAACCGGACTGCCCAGACCGACTGTCACATGCCGCAAAGCACGGTCATTCAGATCTACCACGCGCTTCCAGATAATGCGACGTTGGTCAATTCCTAGAGCATTTCCTTGATGTAAATGATTATCAATCAAAGCAGAAAGGGCATTGTTGGCAGTGGTGATCGCATGCATATCTCCTGTGAAATGCAAATTGATGTCTTCCATTGGTAGAACCTGTGCATAACCACCTCCAGCGGCTCCGCCTTTGATTCCCATTACTGGTCCAAGAGATGGTTCACGAATCGCAATCATGGTTTTCTTGCCTATTTTGTTGAGAGCGTCTGCTAAACCAATAGTAATAGTCGATTTCCCTTCGCCAGCCGGTGTTGGATTGATTGCTGTTACCAGAATCAGCTTACCAACTGGATTCTTTTGTAATTCCTGAATCTTATTAAAAGACAATTTAGCCTTGTATTTACCGTAAAGCTCCAAATCGTCGTAATCAATTCCAACTTTCTTCACTACATCAGCAATCGGCTGTAAGTCAACGCTCTGAGCAATTTCTATATCCGTTTTCATTTGGAATCCTCCAGTTTTGATAGGATTATTATACCAAAAAATAAAGAAAACAAACACTTTCAAAGCTAAACTTCTCAAAAACGTTCGGGAAAGTCTTTTCTATTTACGAATTAAGTTTTTTTGTGTAAAATTTAGTTATGAAACTATTGATTACTTCTGGCGGCACAAGCGAAAAAATTGATCAAGTTCGTTCTATTACGAATCACTCAACAGGAAGACTTGGTGCTCTTATTGCAGAGAGTTTTTTAACACAAGGTGATCAGGTCACCTTAATCACTACACAGAGTGCTGTCAAACCTGCTGCTCATCCGAATTTAACCATTCAAATCATTGAAAATGTTCAGGATTTGCTAGAAACAATGCAGTCTTTGGTCAAAATTCATGATGTTTTGATTCATTCAATGGCCGTCTCTGACTACACGCCTATTTACATGACAGGTTTTGATCAAATTACTGCTTCACAGAATTTAACAGAATTTTTGAATAAGACCAATGATCAAGGCAAGATTTCATCAAAAGATGAATACCAAGTACTCTTTCTCAAGCAAACGCCAAAAATTATCAGCCAAGTCAAAAAATGGAATCCCGATATCCGTCTAATTGGTTTTAAACTCTTAGTTGATGTTTCTAAGGAAGAATTACTGACAGTTGCTCGTGCCAGTCTTGCTAAAAATCAAGCTGAAATAATTGTAGCAAATGACTTGTATGATATTTCAAGCAATCAACATCATGCTTACTTGGTCAAAGAAAATTCTGTCATAGAAGCCAGCACCAAAGAGGAAATCGCTCAACAACTCGTAACACACATTCACGCAAAGGACAATCTATGAAACATATTACTTTAGCTGTTACAGGAAGTATCGCTGCATATAAAGCTGCCGACTTGGTCAGTCAATTGACAAAAGACGATCTAAATGTAACTGTTCTGATGTCTCAAGTAGCTACAAATTTCATTACACCGTTGACTTTACAGGTATTGTCGAAAAATGTAGTACATACAGACGTCATGGACGAGCCTGCGCCAAACAAAGTTAATCATATTGAAATTGCCAAGCAAACGGATCTTTTCTTAGTTGCACCTGCTTCTGTCAATACAATCGCTAAATTAGCCAATGGCTTTGCAGACAATATGATAACCAGTACCGCACTTGCTCTGCCATCAATAGCTAAAAAAGTGCTGGCTCCCGCTATGAATACAAAAATGTATGAAAATCCAATCACTCAAGAAAATCTATCTAAATTAGAAAAATATGGCTGGCAAATCATTCAGCCTAGAGAAACCGTCCTCGCTTGTGGTGACAAAGGAATCGGCGCACTTGCTGATATAGAAACAATTATAAAAAAAGTAAAGGAAATGATTTATGAAGAAACAATCTAATATTGCTCAAATTGCTATCTTTTTTGCGATTATGCTCGTCATTCATCTATTGAGTTCAGTAATATTTAACCTATTCCCTGTTCCGATCAAACCAACGATTGTCCACATTCCCGTTATTATTGCAAGTATTTTATATGGACCAAAAGTAGGTGCTATTTTAGGGGCGCTAATGGGTATCATTAGTCTGGTTACGAACACACTTGTTCTCTTGCCAACCAGTTACTTGTTTAGCCCGTTTGTACCTAATGGGAATATTTATTCACTCCTCATTGCCCTCGTTCCACGAATCTTAATCGGAGTCACTCCTTATTTTGTTTATAAATATCTTAAAAATAAGACCGGACTTATCTTAGCTGGAACAGTCGGTTCGTTGACAAATACCATATTTGTTTTAGGAGGGATTTTCCTGCTATTCTCCAAAGTGTATAACGGAAACATTCAGTTGCTGCTTGCCTCTGTCATTTCAACCAATTCTATTGCTGAAATGATTATTTCTGCGGTTCTGACAGTTACTATTATCCCAGCTCTTGAAAAAGTTAGAAAATAATCACGTGAAAACGTGATTTTTTTATGGAAAAATGCTATAATGAAAACGGTTAAACAAATGCAGAAAGCTGAAAAATTGAGAAAAATGGATATGCTCGTTCCTTTATTAAATAAGCAATGATATTTCCTGTTTTCACTGATTTTTCATAAGCTTTCCTATTTTAAAAAGGAGATTTCGTAATGACTTACCAAGAAAATTTCAAAAAATGGCTTGATTTTGCAGAACTTCCAGACTATCTTCGTAAAGAATTGGATTCAATGGATGAAAAAACAAAAGAAGATGCATTTTATACTAATCTTGAATTTGGTACTGCTGGTATGCGTGGTCTGATAGGTGCTGGTACGAATCGTATCAATATTTATGTCGTTCGTCAGGCAACTGAAGGTTTAGCACGTTTGATTGACGAAAAAGGCGAAGATTTCAAAAAACGCGGTGTCGCTATTGCTTACGACTCTCGCCACTTCTCACCAGAATTCGCCTTTGAATCTGCTGCTGTTTTAGCAAAACATGGCATTAAATCTTATGTATTTGAAAGTCTCCGTCCAACACCAGAACTTTCATTTGCAGTTCGCCATTTAGGAACTTTTGCTGGAATTATGATTACTGCTAGCCACAATCCTGCTCCATTTAATGGTTACAAGGTCTATGGTGAAGATGGTGGTCAAATGCCACCGCATGATGCTGATGCCTTGACAGATTATATTCGTGCAATCGAAAATCCATTTGCCATTGAAGTTGCTGATGTTGAAGCCGAAAAAGCTTCTGGTTTGATTGAAGTTATTGGTGAAACTATTGATGCCGAATATCTCAAGGAAGTTAAAGACGTCAACATCAACCAACAATTGATTAAAGAATACGGCAAAGACATGAAAATCGTCTACACTCCGCTTCATGGTACAGGTGAAATGTTAGCACGTCGAGCATTTGCCCAAGCTGGTTTTGATTCTGTTCAGGTTGTTGAAGCTCAATGCGTGCCAGATCCAGACTTCTCCACTGTCAAATCACCAAATCCAGAAAACCAAGCTGCTTTCGCTCTCGCTGAAGAATTAGGGCGTAAAGTTGGTGCGGATGTCCTTGTCGCAACAGACCCAGATGCTGACCGTGTGGGCGTTGAAGTTCTCCAAAAAGACGGCAGCTACCGCAATCTTTCAGGAAATCAAATCGGTGCAATTATGGCTAAGTATATCCTTGAAGCGCATAAGACTGCTGGAACACTTCCTGCCAATGCAGCACTTTGCAAATCCATTGTGTCTACCGATCTTGTAACCAAGATTGCTGAAAGCTACGGCGCAACCATGTTCAATGTCTTAACTGGTTTCAAATTTATCGCTGAAAAGATTCAAGAATTTGAAGAAAAACACAATCACACTTACATGATGGGCTTTGAAGAAAGCTTTGGCTACTTGATTAAACCATTTGTGCGTGACAAAGATGCTATCCAAGCTGTATTAGTTGTTGCAGAATTAGCTGCCTACTACCGTTCTCGCGGCTTAACTCTTGCAGACGGAATTGAAGAAATCTACAAAGAATATGGTTATTATGCTGAAAAGACGATTTCAGTTACTCTGTCTGGTGTTGATGGCGCGGAACAAATCAAAGCTATTATGAGCAAGTTCCGTGACAATGCACCAAAAGAATTTAACGCTACTGCTGTTGCAGTCACAGAAGATTTCAAAGCACAAACTGCTACTGATTCTGACGGCGATGTAACGAAATTAACAACTCCACCAAGCGATGTATTAAAATACACACTTACTGATGGTTCATGGATTGCTGTACGTCCTTCAGGAACTGAACCAAAAATCAAATTCTACATTGCTGTTGTCGGAAATTCCAGCCAAGACGCTCAAGCAAAAATTGCAAAAATTGAAGCAGAAATCAATGATTTTGTAAAATAAGCAAAAAGTAAGAAGGCTTTGATTTCTCAGTCTAACTTCTACAATATTCAAACTTCGAGTCTGGGACAAGAGTGTCTCAGACTCGAAATTGTCTTGTAACAAATGACAGATAATTGCTCAAATGCTGCTTTAAGATGGCGGACAGAGCTTTCGAAGTAGGTCTCAAGGTCTTTTCGCTTTTTAACATTTGCTCAACGTTACAGGGGAGACTATACAAAATAGCTGGGAAACATTTTATACCGGAGTCTTGAGATAAGAGGATGACAATTAAAATTTTCAGTTTCTAGTTCTGTTTCACTTCTCTTTCAATATTTTACATTCATTTCAAATCTCTGCATTATTTTCCTATTTGTGGCATACTAAAATGAGCAAAAGAAATGAGGTTATTTTATGGATAATTTTACGCAAGATATCAAAGATTTAGAAGTCACGACTGTAGAACGTGCCCGACAAGCCATTGCAAATAAAGAAAACGCAACTTTTTTCATTGGGCGTAAAACGTGCCCTTACTGTCGTAAATTCGCCACTACGCTAGCTAGTGTTGTCGCTGAAACCCAAGCACATATTTTCTTTATCAATAGTGAGGAACCTAGTGAACTGGAAGAACTCCAAGCTTTTCGTTCCGAATATGGAATCCCAACTGTGCCAGGATTTTTACACACAGAGAATGGTCATGTGACTGTCCGTTGTGACTCTTCTATGACGGCTGACGAAATCAAGACATTCGCTAACTTATAAAAATGAAGCTGGAATTAAAATTTCCAGCTTCAAAGTATATTATAAACTAACTAAGCAGTAACTTTTTACTATCACCAAACGAGGCAGGGATCATATCGTCCCTGTCTCTTAATATTTAATTTCCTTTTAATTTTCCTTTTTGAAAGGCTTGCCACATCTTTTGCTGAGGTTTAGCAAATGGATAGTTGTCAAATTCATCAGGATGCAACCATAAAACTTGTTCCTGTTTAGGCATTTCCGTAGCATTTACTACCTGACCATAAAGCAAACGAATCTGCCACTTGCGATGACTGAACACATGTTGAATTGTCGGAAAAGCTTGCTCCTGCCAATTCACTACCACATCATAATCCTGCTCAAAGCTTTCTTGCGGAGATAATTCAATTGCAACTTGATTTTCTGCTACTTCAAAAAGGGATAACTGTTCATCATCCGAAAATTCGTCTACTTCAATCAAAGGAAAGTGCCAAAATCCTGATAAAAGACTGCTTGCTTCATTTTTCTCTAAAAGAAATTCTCCTTGATTATTCTGGATAATCAAACCATACAAATAAACTGGAATAGGTTTTTTCTTAGGAGCTTTGATCGGGTATCTATCCATTGTTCCATGTAAGTAAGCAGCACTAAATTCCCTTACTGGACTGTCCTCAGGTCTAGGGTTGACAGGCGCTTCAATATCTGAGCCCAAATCCATCAAAGCTTGGTTGAAATCTCCCGGTCTTTGGGGGTCAATCAGAATTTCCATCATCGCTTGAAAAACCTTTCGGTTAGCAGGGACACCAATATCCAAATTCACCTCAAATAAACGGCTCAGGACCCGCATAACATTCCCATCAACCGCTGGCTCAGGCAAGCCAAAAGCAATACTTGCAATAGCTCCTGCTGTATAAGGACCAATTCCTTTCAGACTAGAAATCTCCTCGTAAGTGTGAGGAAACTCGCCACTAAAATCTGTCATAATCTGCTGAGCAGCCTGTTGCATATTGCGTACTCGCGAATAGTAACCTAGCCCCTCCCAAGCTTTAAGCAAACGTTCTTCTGAAGCCATTGCTAAATCTTTAATTGTCGGAAACCAGGCTAAAAAACGCTCATAGTAAGGAATAACCGTATCTACCCGTGTTTGCTGAAGCATAATTTCTGAAATCCAGATATGATAAGGATTGCTGCTTCTCCGCCAAGGTAAATCGCGCTTATTTTCATCATACCAAGCTAATAATTTTTGGCGAAAAGAGATAATCTTTTCATCCTCCCACATCTCAATCCCATATTTTTTCAAATCTAACATAGCTTTAGTATAACACAAAATAAAAAGAGAACCCAGAACTTGAATTCTGGATTCTGTCTTGGCTTTCTAATAATGACCAACTGCTTGGCTGGCAGTAATCAATGTTAATTTATAAACATCATCAGCATTGCATCCACGTGAAAGGTCGTTTACTGGGTGGTTCAATCCTTGCAAAATAGGACCGACTGCTGAGAAGCCACCGAGGCGCTCTGCCATTTTATAACTGATATTTCCAGCTTCAATACCAGGAAATACAAAGACAGTCGCTTGACCAGCTACATTGCTTCCAGGAGCTTTTAACTCTGCCGTTTTAGGCACAAAAGCTGCATCAAATTGTAATTCTCCGTCAATAGCCAAATCTGGTCGCATTTCTTGCGCAAGTTTCGTTGCTTCGACGACTTTATCAACCTTTTCACCAAATCCAGAACCTTTAGTTGAATAGCTCAGCATCGCCACTTTAGGGTCAATGTCAAAGATTTGCGCGGTCAAGGCAGAGTTAATAGCAATTTCTGCTAATGTTTTAGCATCTGGGTCAATATTGATTGCACAATCACTGAAAACATAGCGTTCATCACCGCGAACCATGAGAAAGGCACCAGATGTGCGAGAAACCCAAGGAAGTGTTTTGATAATTTGAAGAGCTGGACGAACCGTGCTTGCTGTAGAATGAATCGCACCAGAAACCATACCTTGCACTTTACCAAGATAAACAAGCATGACACCAAAATAATTGACGTCCTCTTTCAATAATTTACGCGCTTCGTCTTCTGTGATTTTTCCTTTACGGCGTTCTACAAAAGCTGCAACCATTTCTTCAAAGCATGAACAATTTTGAGGGTCAATGACTTCATAACCTTCTGTCACACCTTCAATTTCAAGATAAATACGAATTTTTTCAGGATTTCCCAATAAAACAGGTGTGATACTTGTTTCCTTTACCAAACGTTTAGTAGCTTGAAGAATACGTGGTTCTTCACCTTCTGGTAAGACAATCTTCACTTCTTTGTCTTGCAATGTTTCACGAATTGTTTCAAAAATTTTCATGTTTTACTCCTTACTTGTTGCTTAATTTTTGAATGACTTTTTGAAAATCTTCCGGAAGAGGACTTGATTTATTCACAACTTCCTCATGGAATGGATTGTAAAAACGCAATGAATGACAATGAAGCGCTTGCCGCGTTATTCCGTCAGTCATGCTCCCACCATATAAATCATCTCCCAAGAGCGGAAAACCAATATAAGAAAAATGAACCCGAATCTGGTGTGTCCGTCCTGTATGAAGGTGAATATCCACGAGATAAATGTCATCATACTGCGCTAAAACTTTATAACTCGTATGAGCATATTTTCCATTTTTTGCCACACACCGAGTAATGATACTACTATCTTCACGCGCTATGGGAGCAATAATATCTCCTTCTGGCTTTAGCGGTGCCGAACCCTTGACCAAAGCATAATAATGCTTCTCAATGACTTTCTTTTGCAACTGCTTGTCCAATCTTGCATGAGCATAACCGTGCTTTGCAAACAACATCAGACCACTCGTATCACGGTCTAAACGAGTCACAATATGAATCTGCTGATTTTCATAATGATTCGCAATGTAATAAGCCTTCACAAAATTAGCCATTGTATTGGAATGATTCACGCTAGGAATACTGGCTACGCCTGCCGGCTTGTTCAAAATCAGAAAATGTTCATCTTCGTAGACAATTTCTAAATCTTTCTCTACAGCTTGCAAACTGCCAAAACCTTCTTCTGCAGGAATATCGACGGCAACTTTGTCGCCAATATCTAACAAATAAATGGCATTTTGCTTTTTGCCATTCACCTGAATATCCCCACCAGAAAACTTTATTTTTGCAAGCAAACTTTTGGAAATTTCATGTTTTTTTAAAAAGGTTTTGACTTTCACATGCTCATCTGCAGTAAATTCAAACCTCATTCCTCCACCTCACCGATAAAGGCATCTTTGACACGATTCCAAAAACTAGTATGACTCGGTGTAGCAAGAAAGTTAATCTTATGTTGATCGATTTGAAATTCAATTTTAGAAATATTATTTATCATAAAATTTTGATTGTCAATCGAAATCGCATGTCGATCATTCCAAGTCGGCACAATTTCAATTTTATCTTTCTTAGGGACGATAATTGAGGAGCCCAAGGTCCGAAACACACGATTGTTCAAGCTTGCAACTTCTGCAATCTGAAGAGCTTCGATGGTTGGGTGCAGAACAGCTCCACCCAACGATTTATTGTAAGCTGTGCTTCCTGTCGGAGTTGATACTGAAATGCCGTCACCACGAAAGCGCTCAAAATGCACTTGATTGATAATGATATCAGCGACCATTGTTCGTCCAGAACGCTTGACCGTCGCCTCGTTCAACGCACGTTTTATACAAATCTCATTATTTCCGTGGAAAATTTTCACATTCAAAATCGGATAAGACACTTTTGCGCCTGTGTCTAATTTTAAATTATCGATTAGTTTGTCCAACTCAAAATCTCGATAATCTGTATAAAAGCCCAAATGACCTGTGTGAACGCCAACAAAGCGAACTTTGTCTAGCTGATCTTCATATTTGTGAAATGCTGACAAAAGCATCCCATCGCCACCAATGGAAATGACAATATCAGGATTATTATCATTCAAAATAAAGTGATTTTGTTTTAATTTTTGTTTTAATTGGCGACAAATTTCTTGACTTTGCCGTCTGCGATTACTGATAATCCCTATTCTTTTACCTGTATTCTTCATCTGTATCGTCACTATTTCCTACGCCATCATTTAATTTACGACTAATTGGGTCAAATAAAGCTTGTGCCTCTTGAATATCATCGCGAATTTTTCCCATTTCTTCGTCTAATTGATAGGCGATTTTTGCTGTAATTTCCAAACGTTTCTTAATCTCATCTGGAAATTCTCCTTTATACTTATAATTCAGAGAATGTTCAATCGTTGCCCAAAAATTCATGGACAGAGTACGAATTTGAATTTCTGCTAAAATCGTTTTGCTCCCATTGATGGTATCAACGGGGTATTCAATAATAACATGGTAACTGCGATAACCACTAGCTTTACGATTTTTAATATAGTCTCTCTCTTGAATAATCCGCATATCATGACGTTTTCGCAAAACATCCAAAACTTCTTCTACATCATCCACAAATTGGACCATTACGCGCAAACCAGCTATATCTTGCATATCTTGTGCCAGATTTTCTTCTTTAATTCCACGCAAAGCCATTTTTTCTTTGATGCTTTCTATCGGTTTTACACGCCCCGTTACAAATTCAATCGGAGAATGCTGCTTTTGTTTTCGGTATTGTTTGCGAATCCCGCGCAGTTTGATTTTCAACTCACCAACCGCTTGAATATAAGGATCCAGGAACTCTTCCCATTCTACTTCCATACTATCACCTTGTCATTTTACTTATTTTTTTATAAAATAAACACAATACTTATTATAACATAAATCGCTTTCAAACAAAAGAAAAGGATTGGGAAATGAATCACCTGGAAATTGAATACAAAACACTTCTGACAAAAAATGAGTACCAACAGCTGTTACCGCTGTTTTCAGATATAACAGCTACCAAACAGACAAACTACTATATTGACACAGCCGACTTTTCAATCCGAGATGCAAAAATGGCACTACGCGTCCGTGCTTTTGAAAATCGTGCCGAATTAACTTTGAAAATTCCACAACAGGTCGGTAATATGGAATACAATCAATCTCTCACTTTAGAAGAGTGTCACACACTCATCAATACATGTGTGCTACCTGAAGGAGAAATACGCATACTGCTGACTCACGCTGCTATCAATCTCGATGAACTAAAGGTGCTGGGGAGCTTAACAACTATTCGCTATGAAAAAGAAACCACTATTGGCTTAATGGCACTTGATGAGAATCATTATTTTGACAAAACAGACTACGAATTAGAGCTAGAAGTGACAGATGCTGAAATGGGTAAAGAACAATTTGACTACTTTTTACAAGCTCATCATATCCATTATAAATATGCAAAACCTAAAGTTGCAAGATTTGCTCAAAACTTATGAATAAAAAGCTGAAATTTTACTTATTTTTTGATAAAATGGAGTGTAGAAATCAAAAGGAGTCTTAATAAGTTATCATGGATATACTGACGGATAAAGCACAGATGAAGTTGTTTGCACTAAATTCCAATCACGATATTGCCGAAAAAATCGCTAAAGCTGCTGGTGTGCCTCTTGGCAAACTTTCATCACGTCAATTTTCGGACGGAGAAATTCAAGTAAACATCGAGGAAAGTGTGCGTGGCTTTGATGTATTTATCATTCAATCAACAAGTTTTCCTGTCAATAATCATTTGATGGAACTTCTCATCATGGTGGATGCTTGCAATCGCGCCAGCGCTAATTCTGTCAATGTTGTGATGCCATATTTTGGCTATGCTCGTCAAGACCGTACAGCCGCTCCTCGCGAACCAATTACAGCCAAGCTCGTAGCGAATATGCTAGTAAAGGCAGGAGTTGATCGTGTTCTAACCCTAGATTTACATGCTGTCCAAGTTCAAGGCTTCTTTGATATCCCTGTTGATAATCTTTACACCGTTCCTCTTTTTGCCAAACATTACTGCGAAAAAGGCTTGTCTGGCGAGGACGTAGTTGTGGTCAGTCCCAAAAACTCTGGTGTTAAACGTGCTAGAAGCTTAGCAGAACATTTAGATGCTCCAATTGCGATTATTGACTATGCACAAGACGATTCTCATCGTAACGAAGGATATATTATCGGAGATGTTGCTGGCAAAAAAGCTATTCTCATTGATGATATTTTAAATACCGGACGTACCTTTGCGGAAGCTTCAAAAATCGTTGAACGTGAGGGTGCAACAGAGATTTATGCAGTTTCTAGTCATGGTTTATTTGTTGAGGGAGCTGCTGAAAAGTTAGACAATGCCCCAATCAAAGAAATTCTAGTAACCGACTCAGTTGCAACCAAAGAAAAAACTCCAAAAAATGTTCAATACATTACTGCAAGTGAGCTAATCGGAGATGCAATCGTTCGTATTCATAAAAGAAAACCAGTTAGTCCTCTCTTTGCTTACAATAAAAAGAAATAAGGAGAAATCTTGATTTATTTCGATAATGCAGCAACAACTCCTATGTCAAAAGCTGCTATTACTGCTATGACACAGGTTATGGAAAATACCTTCGGCAATCCATCTAGCATTCATAGTCACGGAAGAGCTGCTAGCAAAATTCTTCGCGAAGTCCGACAAGAGCTTGCTGAACTGCTTCATACTAATAGTCAACATATCATCTTTACATCTGGTGGGACAGAAAGTAACAATACAGCCATAAAAGGATATGCCTTAGCCCATCAAGATCAAGGAAAACACATTATTACTACTGCTATTGAGCATCATTCGGTTCTTGAAACAATTGAATATCTGGTGGATAAATTTGGCTTTGAAGCCACTTATATCCAACCTAAAAATGGAGAGATTACGGCTCAACAGATAAAAGAAGCCCTTCGAGAAGATACAATACTTGTCTCAACCATGTATGCCAATAATGAAACTGGCTACCTGCTTCCAGTCAAAGAAATTGCTGACATTGTGAAACATCATCCCGCTGCTTATCATGTGGATGCTGTGCAAGTTATAGGTAAATTACCTGTCTATCCTGACGAGCTAGGAATTGACTTTATGAGTGCGTCAGCTCATAAATTTCATGGTCCAAAAGGCATCGGCTTCTTGTACTTCAATCATGTAAAATTTGACAAATTTTTACACGGTGGAGATCAAGAGGATAAAAGACGTGCAGGAACTGAGAATTTAGCGGCTATTGCCGGTATGGTTGCGGCTCTAAAAGAGAGCCTCAATTGCTACCAAGAAAACATGGAACATGTTGAAAGTTTGAAACATCAACTTCTCTCTGAACTTGACGGAATCCATTACTATATAAATAATGATTCACACCTACTTCCCTATGTCGTAAATCTTGGCTTTCTAAATCAGGCTAACGATTTATTGCTCATGCGTTTAGACTTGGCTGGAATCTCTATCTCAACTGGCTCTGCTTGTACGGCCGGAACGGTTGAGCCAAGTCATGTGCTTAAAGCTTTTTATGGTAGCGATTCAGAACGCTTAAGGGAATCTATTCGCATTAGTTTCTCGGAGCAAAATACTTCAGAAGAAGTTCGACAATTTACTACAACATTAAAAGAAATTTTAGGAGGATAAAATAGATGGCTTTTCAGACCACTATTCACTTAAAAGACTGCCCCTACAGTTACTCTCTTGGAGAAAATGTAAAAAAATTTACTTTGCGTGATAACACATTTGCCGAAACAAAAGTCGGAAATTACGAATTAACACGCTTATTAGAAAATGTTCCCAATAGCGGGGATGGTTTTCTATTAAAAATCATTATCAATAAAGACCTTTCAGGTGTGAAAATCAATATCACAGACAAATCTGGCCTTCGATTAGTGAATATTTTTAAATCAGCAGACAATCACATCATTCAAGAAAAGTTTTATTTCTTAATGGATAGCTTGGTAGAACGTGGTATTTTCACTAAACAAGAACAATAAACAAATAGCTTAAAAACTCATTTTTAAATCATCAGTAAAACAATAAAGAGTAGGAAACAAGCCAAAAATCTTTGATTTTCTTGATTTTGTCCTACTCCTTTTCTATTTTTATCAAATAAGTTGATTTTTTCACAAACTTTCTATAAAATAGTCTTTGAAAGGATGTGATTTTGTGAAATCTGAAAATAATACAACCATTCCACGCGCAACTGCTAAAAGGCTCTCTCTGTATTATCGGATTTTCAAACGATTTAATTCCGAAAAAATTGACAAAGCCAATTCAAAACAAATCGCAGATGCGATCGGGATTGATTCTGCAACTGTCCGTCGAGATTTTTCTTATTTTGGCGAATTAGGTCGTCGTGGATATGGTTATGATGTAAAAAAACTCATGAATTTTTTTGCTGACTTACTTCATGACAATTCCATTACCAATGTGATGTTAGTTGGTATCGGTAACATGGGACATGCTTTGCTCCACTACCGTTTCCACGAACGGAACAAAATGAAGATTGTTATGGCATTTGATACAGATGATCATCCTGAAGTTGGGACTACTACAAATGACGGGATTCCTATTTATGGCATTTCACAAATCAATAACAAATTAAAAGGTGTGGATGTTAAAACAGCTATTTTAACAGTTCCTAGTGCAAAAGCGCAAGAAGTTGCAACTGTTCTTGTGGAGGCTGGTGTAAAAGGTATTCTCAGTTTTTCTCCTGTTCACTTAACCGTTCCAAAAGATGTTGTTGTTCAATATGTTGATTTGACAAGTGAGCTACAAACACTCCTTTATTTTATGAAAAAAGAGCATTAAGTAATTAGAAAGAGCAAACATTTATTTATGAAGAGACCTATTATCGGCATTACTGGAAATGAAAGACCAAACCCTGAAGATGAATTTGCCATCATGAGTTATGCTGCTAAGGGATTTGTAGAGGGCGTAAAAGAAGTTGGTGGAACTCCTATCATATTGCCGATTGGAGATGCAGATATGGCACGGCGCTACATCCAGATGATTGACAAACTTATCCTAACGGGTGGGCAAAATGTATCACCACAATTCTATGGCGAAGAAAAAACAATTGACAGTGATGATTACTATTTGGAACGTGATTTGTTTGAATTAGCCTTAATCCATGAAGCTATCCAGCAACAAAAACCAATTTTTACCGTTTGCCGCGGTACGCAATTGTTTAATGTTGCAATGGGCGGAACTCTTTATCAAGATATTGAGCACCATTGGCAAGACAGTTCTGCTGAATATACTACTCAAAAACTAGTCACTAAATCCGGTTCTGTTTTGGAAAAAATTTACGGCGAAGTATCTCATATCAACTCTTTCCATCATCAGAGTATCAAAGATTTAGCAGAAAATGTCGAAGTCATTGCCCGTGATCCGAAAGACAACACCATTGAAGCCATTACAACAACTGATGAAATCGCTTATCTGGGAGTCCAGTGGCATCCAGAATTCTTATTTGAAACACGCCCTAAAGATCGAATGCTATTTGACTATGTTGTCAATAGACTTTAAATCAAGTCTGTTTCTTCGCGATAACTATAATAATCTTTCTCTGCGACGATGAGATGATCCAGTAAGATGAAGCCCATTAGCTCACACGCTTCTTTTACATGTTTGGTCACTTCATCGTCATTTTTGCTTGGCAGTACAGCTCCTGATGGATGATTGTGCACCAAAATAATGGATGTCGCCATGTGTTTCACAGCATAATGCAGAATTTCTCGTGGTTCTGCAATACTGCGTGACACACTACCAATAAAAATCGTCTGCTGATGAATGATCTTGTTTTGAGTATTCAGATATAAAGCTACAAGGTGCTCCTGTTTTTTATGCCCCAATTCTTGTTGCATTTTTTTCGCTAGCTTTTGACTACCTAAAATTTGCTCTTGCGTAATCAATTCTGCCTTACTGACTCGCTGGCCTAATTCAATCATGGCTTGCAATTCAATAGCTTTGATACGACCAATTCCAGAGATTGATTGCAATTCTTGTAGCGTCATATTGCGCAAATCATTTAAACTAGAAATTGTTGATAAAATCCGTTGAGAAACTTGAAAAACAGTTTCTTTTTTATTGCCTGTGCGGATAAGAATGGATAACAATTCTTGATTGCTCAATTGTTCTGCACCTTCTGCAACTAAACGTTCCCTTGGCAACAAAGAATCTTCCTGAAATGAAATACTATACATAAAAAACCTCCTCATATCCTTATTCGGAAAAAGAAGAGGAAAATAAAAAATCTGAGAAATGATTCTCAAATTTTTTAAGTTAGTATTTACATTTCAACAATTTTACCTGTTTCAAAATAAACAACCCATTCACAGATATTTTTGGCGTAATCACCAATACGTTCTAAGTACGAAATAACTTGGAAGTAATCACGACCTGTAACAATCAAATCTGGATTTGACTTAATTTCTTGCGTTGCTAGGTCTCGAATATCATCAAAGTACTGATTGATTTTCTCATCCATAGCTGCTATTTCGTAAGCCTTGTCCACATCGCCATTAAGGTAAAGATCAAGTGCTGCTTCCACAAAATTTTTGACATCGCGTCCCATTTTGCTGATTTCTTCCTCAACAGACTGGATGCGAACTTCTCCCTTCATGCGAATCGTTGCCTGTGCAATGGAAACAGCGTGGTCACCCATTCTTTCCACATCACTACTAGCCTTCAAAACTGTAATAACGGTTCGTAAGTCTTGCGAAACAGGCTGCTGCAAAGCAATGATTTCCAGAGATTTTTTCTCCAACTTTACTTCATATTCATTCACTTCTGCGTCTTCTTCGATTACTTCTTTTGCTAATTCACGGTCGTGGGTCACAAATGCACGAACTGTGCGATTAATCTGTGACAAAACTTCATTTCCCATTGCATAAAATTGGTTATGGAGTTTTGCTAAGTCTTCTTCAAATTGTACTCTAAGCATAAATTTTCCTTTCCTAAGATCTAAAGAATTTTATACGAAAATCCATCTTTTTACATAATTCTTGTCTACAAGTATATGTGCATTTTATATATAAATATATAGAGAATCAGTAGTCGCCAAAACATTGGAATAGCCACAATATTGTAGTGAGCAATTACAATCTCTAACCAAACTTGCCTGTGATATAATCTTCCGTTTCCTTATGAATCGGACTGAGGAACATCTCTTTCGTGGCATTAAACTCAATCAAATCGCCATTTAGGAAGAAAGCAGTCTTG
The DNA here is from genome assembly GCF_049166725.1 of Streptococcus atopicus. Lineage (NCBI taxonomy): Bacteria > Bacillati > Bacillota > Bacilli > Lactobacillales > Streptococcaceae > Streptococcus > Streptococcus atopicus. The sequence goes on along the minus strand of NZ_JBMHFC010000002.1, from coordinate 156,052 downwards.
TCTGAAATACGACTGGCCTGTTGCATTGAGCGGGTCACGAGTAACATTGTATATTGATCTTTCAGCCCATGAAGTGTTTCTTCAATTTTTCCTGCAGAAATGGGATCAAGTGCCGACGTTGGCTCATCTAAAAGAATGATTTTCGGACTCGTTGCTAAAACGCGAGCCACACAAACACGTTGTTGCTGACCGCCTGACAAGCCAATCGCTGAGTCATGTAAACGATCTTTTACTTCATCCCAAATGGATGCTCCCTTTAGTGAAGTTTCAACAACTTCATCTAACACTTCTTTGTCCTTAACACCATTGATCCGCAAACCATAAACAACATTTTCATAAATCGTCATTGGAAATGGATTGGGCTGTTGAAAAACCATTCCAATTTCTTTGCGAAGCTCCACCGTATCTGTCCGTGGGCTGTAAATATTGTGCCCGTTATAAATTACAGTACCTGTCGTTGTCACCTCTGGATTTAAATCTCCCATGCGATTGATTGCCTTTAAAAGGGTTGATTTTCCTGACCCAGAAGGACCAATCAAAGCGGTAATCTCCTGCGGTAGTATATCTAATGATACACTATTGAGAGCTTTCTTTTTATTATAATAAACCGACAAGTCCTTGATTTGTAAAATAGGTTCTGTCATTCTGATAGTCCTTTAATAAATTCTAATTAATCAGCAATTTTCTTAGCCAAAATGACCAGAAACATAGTCATTCGTAGACTGCAACTTAGCATTTTGGAAAACATTGGCTGTTTCATCATATTCAATTAAATCACCAAGATAGAAGAAACCGGTATAGTCACTAGCACGTGCCGCCTGCTGCATGCTGTGGGTCACGATGATAATCGTATAGTTCTTCTTCAACTCTAACATCGTTTCTTCTAACTGCGCGGTTGCAATTGGATCAAGCGCAGAAGCAGGTTCATCCATTAGAAGTATTTCTGGCTTCACGGAAATGGCTCTGGCAATGCAGAGACGTTGCTGCTGACCGCCTGATAACATCAAAGCAGATTTATGAAGGTCATCCTTTACTTGTTCCCACAGAGCCGCTTGTTTTAGAGATGTTTCTACAATTTCATCTAAGATTTTCTTATCCTTAACACCGGCACGTTCATGCGCAAAGGTGATGTTGCGGTAAACAGATTTGGCAAAAGGATTTGGTCTTTGAAAGACCATTCCGATATGCTTCCGCATTTCATAGACATTGATATCTGGGCGGTTAATGTCAATACCTTCATACCAGATCTCACCAGTAACCTTAGCAATATCAATCGTATCATTCATCCGATTCAAGCTGCGAAGATAGGTTGACTTACCAGAACCTGAAGGCCCGATAAGAGCTGTAATCTTATTTTTCTTGAACTGCATATCAACCCCTTTAATGGATTCGTTTTTACCATAGTAAACATGCAAATCCTTCGTTGATAAAACAACCTCTTCCTCAGGAAAAGTAACGATATGTTTTTCATTCCAGTTATATTCTGTCATTTCTTCTCCTTTTAGGCAGATGTTAATTTCTTATGCAGGTAACTTCCGAGCTTACGAGCTCCAAGGTTAAAGATTAAAATAAAGATAAGAAGCACTGCTGCTGACCCAGCTGACACTTCTACTGCATCGGGAATCGTTCCTTCACTATTGACTTTCCAAATATGAACAGCCAAAGTTTCAGCTTGACGAAAAACAGAAATCGGACTAGTTACACTGAAAATATTCCAATTTGACCAGTCAAGCGCTGGGGCGGATTGACCTGCTGTATAGATAAGCGCAGCAGCTTCCCCAAAAATACGCCCAGAAGCTAGGACAATCCCCGTTACAATACTTGGTAATGCTTCTGGAACTACAACATGGACAATCGTTTCCCAGCGAGAAATGCCAAGAGCAAGTCCAGCTTCACGCTGTGTGTGATGCACATGCTGTAAGCTATCTTCTACACTACGTGTCATCTGCGGCAGATTAAATACAGTCAAAGCTAGCGCTCCAGAAAGAATTGAAAAACCATATTGAAATTGAATAACAAAAATCAAATATCCAAAGAGACCGACCACAACGGACGGCAGGGATGATAAAATTTCAATACAGGTTCTGACAAAATCTGTTACCGGACCTTTTTTGGCATACTCAGATAAGTAAATCCCTGCTCCCATTGATAAAGGAATGGAAATGATTAAGGTGATAACTAACAGAAACAATGAATTATAGAGCTGAATTCCAATTCCGCCGCCCACTTGGTATGAAGACGATTGACCAGTCAAGAATTTCCACGAAACATGAGGTAAGCCCCTTACTAAGATATACAAAATCAAGGAAGCAAGAATAGCAACAATGATTCCCGCAATGGTATAGAGGACGCCTGTTGCTAATTTATCCATTTTTTTAGCGTGCATAGTTCTTCTTACCTCTTTCCTTTGTAATCAATTTAATCACAGTATTGAAGGCTAAACTCATCAAAAGCAGAACCAGAGCAAGCGACCACAGAACGTTATTATTAACAGTTCCCATAACGGTATTTCCAATTCCCATTGTTAAAATAGAAGTCAAGGTTGCAGCAGGTGTTGTCAGAGAAGTTGGGATAACCGCTGAATTTCCGACAACCATTTGAATCGCCAAAGCTTCACCAAAGGCACGAGCCATTCCAAAGACAATAGCTGTAAAAATACCTGAGCGAGCTGCTTTTAGCGTCACACGCCAAATCGTTTGCCAACGAGTCGCTCCCATTGCCATACTAGCTTCTCGATAATGCCGCGGTACAGCACGCAGGCTATCTGTTGTCATAAAGGTCACCGTTGGTAAAATCATGACAAAGAGAACAAAAATCCCTGACAAGATTCCAAAACCTGTTCCACCAAAGATACTGCGAACAAAGGGAACAACTACCTGTAATCCAATAAATCCATACACAACTGATGGAATTCCGACTAGAAGTTCAATAGCTGGTTGCAGAATTTTTGAGCCTTTAGGGGAAACCTCCGTCATAAAAACAGCTGCTCCAATTGCAAATGGTGTTGCCAATAAAGCTGATAGAAGAGTTACGAGGAAAGAGCCCAGAATCATTGGTAAAGCACCGAATTCCTTACCGGATGGATTCCACCTTGTTCCAAAAAGAAAACTGAAGATGTTTACTTTATTAACAAAGAAAGTCGAAAGTCCTTTCTCCGCTACAAATAATAAAATCATTGCGACGACAAAAACAATTAAACTCATGCAAAGAAAAGTAATGGTTTTTCCAAATGTTTCTAAACGAGAGTTTTTTGACTTTGTCAGCATTTTTTTTGCTACTTCGTTCATGTTATTCCTAAATTCTTTCTTTTACTTTGAGCTGATAGTTCCGTCAAGACTACGAGTAACCTTCATATCGTTAATCGGAATGTAGCCCATTTTACCAACAATATTATTTTGGACTTCTGCTGTCATCATGTACTCTAGAAATTTTTTAGCTAATTTGTTAGGTTCTCCCTTAGTATACATGTGCTCATAAGACCAAATAGGCCAGTTGTTCGTCGTCACATTCTTCTTCGTTGGCTTATAACCATTCAAGTTTAATCTTTTCACACTAGTATCAACATAAGAAAAAGCTAAATAAGAAATGGCACCTGGAGTTTGCGAAACAATCGTTTTGACCATTCCGTTAGAATCTTGCTCTTGCGCTTGCTTAGCTTCTTTGCCATTCATAATAACACTATCAAAAACTGCTCGACTACCAGAACCAACGGCACGGTTGATGATGGTAATTTCCAAATCTTGACCACCGACCTGTTTCCAATTGGTGTATTCTCCAGTAAAAATTTTGCGTAGTTGATCTGTTGATAAATTATTTACCTTAATTCCTTTATTTGCAATAATCGCAGTACCCGCTACAGCAACTTGGTGATCCACCAAAGTTTTCGCCTTGATTCCGTCTTTTTCTTCTGCAAACAAATCACTATTTCCAATATCTACTGCACCTGATTGAACTTGCGATAATCCTGTACCTGATCCACCACCTTGCACATTTACAATTTTTTTCGGATTTTCTTCGGTGTATTTGTCCACGACTGCTTCAACCAACGGTTGTAGAGCTGTTGAGCCAACTGCTGTTATCGCCTCACCGCGGTTAATCCAGGAAGAACAAGCTGAAAGACCGATGCTGCAAATCACGAGAGTGACTGCCCAAAGTATTTTTTTGTGTTTAATCACATGAAACTCCTTTTCAGATGTGAAAGCATTTTCATTCTAAGATTTCCCTAATCTTTTCACATCTAATCTCACTATAACATATCTTTAGACATTTGGAAAGATTCTTTATTGAAATCTCAGGCCTTTTGGAAAATAATTTTTCAGAATATTTCCAGTCACTTTTGCAAACCCTAAACCATTACCTTGGACAACAACTTGATACCAACCATTTGCAGGGTTCTGATTGAGATTGACTGTCTCCCCAGCAACGTACTTTTTAAACTGCTCTTCATCAATTTCAATTATGTGCTTTACTTCACTTGGTTTTAAAGCCAGTCCCAAAGCAAAACTCGGTTCAAATCGTTTTTTCTTAAAGACACCTAGGTGCAAGCCATTTCTGGCAATTTTGAGTTTCGATAGATCTGGAAGACCTAGTGGCAATAGATATAAATGATCTCCAAAAGTCTGTAAATCTCCATTTAACTCTAGAGCCAAATGTTGTTTTTGAAATTCCTGCCACAACGTCTTCTGCTCCGATGTCAGATTGCTCTTTTTGGCTTTTATTTTTTTAGCTGACTGCTCACCATAAAAACGAAATTTTGCAACAAATTGACCTTCACCTTTGAAATGGTGAGGATACATACGTGCAGTTTCTGGAAAGTTAATACCTGCAATCATCCCATTGATTTTAGGAATTTCGACTAATTCAAGCGGATAATTTTCTAACAACCAGTCAACGATTTCCTCGTTTTCTTCTGGTGCCCAAGTGCAAGTAGAGTAAATCAGTTCACCACCAGTTGTCAACATTTTCAAAGCATCCGCTAGTATCTCACGTTGAAGCTGTGCACATTGAGCAGGATAAGTCTCGCTCCAATACTCCGTTGCTTCTGGCTGCTTTCTAAACATTCCTTCACCAGAACATGGTGCATCTAAGACAATCATATCAAAATAGCCCTGAAAGATCTGGCTTAATCTGCCAGCTGACTCATTCGTCACCACAATATTTCTCGCTCCAAAACGCTCAATATTTTCTACTAAAACCTTAGAACGTTTTGGATTGATTTCATTGGAAACAAGAATACCTGTATTATTCAAGTATGACAATAGGTGAGTGGATTTTCCACCCGGCGCTGCTGCCAAATCAAGTACTTTCATATTCTGTTGTGGCGCTGCAGCTTGGGCAACCATTTGTGCAGCAGGTTCTTGTGAATAGACTAATCCTGTGACATGCTCTATTGATTTTCCAGAAACTTTGCCATAATAACCCCAGTTCGTATCAGGAATAGGATTTGGAAAAGTTTTTTGCTGCTCTTTTAATGGATTGACCCGGAAAGCGGAAACTGGCTCCTCATCGAAAGTTAGAAAAAAAGAGGGAGCTTCCTCTCCCAAAAGATTGTTATATTTTTCTTCAAATCCTTTTGGAAAATTCATCTAATCCTCTCGCTTTCGATATATGTATGTTTTAATTTCATCTAATTTCATAGTTGGAATCATCATAATCCCCTGATGACTTTCAAAATCAGGCTCTTCACCCTCAAATGTTAGCGTCGTGTATCCTAGCTTGTCTCCCATAATAGAAGCAGCAGCATAATCCCAAGGCCAAATATAGGAAATATAGGTCAACAGTTGACCTGACAAAACCTTACTAAAGCTGATTGCAGCACTTCCGTACACTCGAACTCCTAAAGTTTCTTTCGCCAAATCAGCAATTCCCCAATCATTGCGCTCAAAAATCCCAGCATTTGAAGCTATTAAAAATTGATTTAAAGGGCGATCTTGGTAAGGAGGCAATTTCTGCTCATTGCAATAGACATCAAATTGCCCACCACCGTGGTACAACTTATCTCCTATCACATCATAAATGACACCAAATTGACCAATGCCATTTTCAAAATAAGCCAGAACAACAGCAAAATCTGCTTTTTGTGCCACAAAATTATTCGTGCCGTCAATAGGATCAATGACCCAAACATTGCCATCTGAAATAGAATGCCGCAAGTCATTCTCCTCAGCTAAAATGTGATCCGCAGGATAAGCTTCTAAAATCCAGGTTACTAAATTATCTTGAACTTCTTTGTCCATTTGAGTTACTAAATCAGTCGGACTGGACTTGGTCTCAATTTGCAACTGATCATTCAAATGCTCTTTGATATAAGAAGCCGCATTCAGTACAATTTGTTTGGCAAAATTAAATTTCTTTTCCAAGAGAAAACATTCCTTTCTCCTTTTGTTTTGCAGCTTGAACAGCTCGATATAAGGAATAGCCACTTGCTATTTCAAATTCACGTCCAATCCGCTTTTCTTCAGCTTTGCTTGGAACAATTTTTTTGAAGAGTTTGTAAGATGACAGTATTTCTTCTGCTGTTATTTTTTCTTCATAAGCCTGCTCAACATCATTCAAAAAAGAAAGCACTGAAGCAAGCTCTTCAGTGCTCCACGATATGTCTAGTGGGTAACGATAGTTTTTATTCATATTATTCAATCTCAGCTCTTAGAGTTGCATCGCGCAATTCCTGTTTTCGATATCCGCGAGGCAAAAACGCACGGATTTCATCTTCGTTAAATCCAATTTGCATTCGCTTGTCTTCCAGAATAATCGGGCGACGCAAAAGGCTTGGATTTTCCTCAATTAAACGAAGCAATTCAGAAATTGATAAATTTTCAACATCCAAATTTAATTTTTGAAAAATTTTTGAACGAGTTGAAATAATGTCGTCTGTTCCATTCTCCGTCAGAGAAAGAATATGTTGTAATTCAGGTGCAGATAAAGGGCTCGTCATGATATTGTGCTCCTCAAAAGGAACTTCATGATTGGATAGCCATGCACGCGCCTTGCGACAACTTGTACAACTCGGTGATAAAAATAGTGTAACCATGCATTTCTCTTCTTATTATTTGTAACTGTTATCATTATACTAAATTTTATGTAAGATTACTAGGTATTTTTACAAATTTTCTCCTATTTTTTAGGAAAAATAAGAAGCTTACTACATGATTTAGTGGTTTGCGTTTTTAGGTGTCCAATATCTTGCGATTTCCTCATCAGCCTGCAGTTGTTTGACTAGTTTGTCCACATTATCGAATTTTACCATATCTCGGATTTTATCCAACCAAAAAATGCGAATAGTATCACCGTAAATATCTTGTGAAAACTCAAAAATATTGGCTTCAAAACGAAGTTCATCTCCTTCAAAAGTGACATTTTTGCCGACGCTAGCCATTCCGCGATACATCTGTCCGTCATGCTCTACATCGACCACATAGACACCATCTGCTGGTAAAATAACCCGATCCAGCGGAGCAAGATTTGCCGTTGGATAGCCAATCGTTCGTCCTCTTGCATTGCCATGAACGACAATTCCTCTAGTAGATAACGAGTAGCCTAGCAATTGATTGCTTTCGGCTACATTTCCTGCTAGTACCGTTTCTCGAATACGAGTTGAACTAACTTTTTCTCCATTGAAATTTACAGAAGGAACTATGATAACTTGTCCGTCAAATAGTTTCTCCAAATCCTCTGCATTGCCTCGATCTGAACCAAAATGGTAATCAAATCCCGCAATGACAACTTTTGCTTTCAAACGCGAGATGTATTTTTCAAAAAATTGTTCCGCAGTATTACGAGCAAACTGACTGGTAAAATCAATCAAATAAAGGTAGTCTACACCAAGATTTTCCATTTGCTGCAAGCGATCTTCTGGACTAGTCAAATGAAGCATCAATGAAGGCTGGTAGCGTACAAAAGCTAATTTGGGAGATTCTGGAAATGTCAGCACTGCAATCTTCAGATGCTTCTCTGCTGCCATTTTTCTCGCTTCAGCAAACAAGGCTTGATGTCCTTTATGCAGTCCGTCAAAATACCCTAGCACTAATACTGTGTGTTCAATTTGCTGAATGTCTTTTTCATTTTTTATTCTAATCGTTTTCATCACTTAACTATTTTATCACAAAATTTTAAAGAAATACTTTTCTAGGTTTATATTCTTTGTCGCGCTTTTCTAAAATGGCTTGTAATTTCCCTTGATAAAAACCAGCCACCTGTCCTGCCTTGGTATCTATATGAATAAAGCGTCCAAATCGCACTTCTTCAACCTGCTCTTTCGTAAGGTTTACCTTAGGTAAATCTCCTATGCCAAATTCAATGGGCTGCAAAAATGAAAAGTCGCCTTTGTTCACCTTCTCGTCAATTTCTGCTAAAGTCAAAGCTTCTTCCAAATCCATACCAGCCGCAGCAGTGCGAGTCAGTTTAGACATGTGGGAAGCATAATCCAGCTTCGCTCCTAAATCAACTGCCAATGTTCGCACATAGGTCCCCTTGCTGCATTTAACTCGAAAAGGAAAACGTGCTAAGTCACTTTCATAGACAATAGCTCCTGTCCGCTCAAAGTTGTAAATTATTACCTGACGCTTTGGTCGCTCTACTACCTCCCCAGTTCGAGCATACTCATAGAGTTTTCGCCCATTGACCTTGACAGCCGAGTACATAGGTGGCACTTGGGTCTGTTCTCCAACCATACTGGCAATGACTTGATCCACTAATTTTTCATCTAGCGCTTCTGTCACAGGGCTGAAAGCCACCTGTTCTCCACTGGCATCCTCTGTCGTTGTCGAAAAACCTAAAGTGACCTCTCCTTCATACACTTTACCTTCGTCTTGCATAAATTCTACCAATCGCGTGGCCTTCCCGACTGCAATGGGCAAGACACCCACCACATCTGGGTCTAAAGTCCCACCATGACCGATTTTTTTCATTCCTAAAATTTTACGCAGTTTAAAAACCGCATCATGCGAGGTCATTCCCGCTTCTTTTTTTAAATTGATAATTCCGTTCATTGATTCCTTATTCTGCTAAAAATTCTATTAGTAGTTGATTAAATTTTTTATTTCTTTCAGCCCCACAAGAGCCGTAATGAAGCCGTATTCAAACATCTAGTCAGACTAGAAGTAGTCGTCGGATAGCCTAAATCTTCATAGAGGGGGAGCAAGACTTCTATGGCTTTCAAGATTGCTTGTCGTATCTGCATCGTTTCCTCCTAGTCGTTCTTCAACGCCTCAAACTTAGCTTTCATAGTTGGATTTTTGCGGGTCAATTTCTTGACGGAGACGTCATCCAGTTTGTTGTTGGCGAGACGCAGTTGATTGTCTGATGTCTGAAGTGCCTGTTTGACTACTTCCATTCGCTTAATGGCTTTGTCAATTTCTTCAATTGCCTTATTGAAATTCTTAGAAGCTGAGTTATAGTTCTTCGCAAACGCTACTTTAAAGGTTTCTAAATCATCTTCAAAGTGGGTAATGTCAATATTTTGCTCCCGAACCAAAGCCAGCTCCTGCTTGTATTTAAGAGAATTGAGCGCAGCATTGCGTAAAAGTCCAATGAGCTGGATAAAAAATTGAGGACGAACCACATACATTTTTTCATACTCATGGCTAACATCAACAATGCCAGTATTGAAATAGTCATTGTCTGCTTCCAGCATGCTCACCAAAACAGCATACTCACATTTCTTTTCCCTGCGGTCCTTGTCCAATTCTTTGTAAAAATCAGCGTTTTTATGCTTTTTCTCAGTACCGTCCGCTTCATTTTTCATCTCAAACATAATAGAAATGATTTCTACTCCGTTTTCATCTTCCTCACGGAAAATAAAGTCCCCTTTGGAGCCTCGTGCAGAAACCTGATTATCTTTCTCAAAGTAAGCATTTGGAAAGGCAAAACTGCGAACCTTGTTAAATTCGCTTTCAGCGTAATGCTCTAAACTCTCTCCAATCGCTTTAGTAGATTGCTGCGCTTTAAAATTCTTGTAAAATTCTACTTGCTCATTGGCAGCCTTTAGCTGAGCTTCGTAATTTTGTTTAACAGATGCAAGGGATAATTCATTTTCTTTCTCTTGCAATAAAAGCTGATTTTGGATTTGGTCGCGTTCTTTTTCAACATTTGTCAACGAAGCTCGCAGCTCATTTTGGTGTTCCAGCTTCATACGATCCAGTTGCGATCGCAAGCCCAGCAACTCCTTGTCTTTATTGATGAGTTTTTCAGACAGAGCCTGCTCCGTATCCTTTTTGATCAACTCCTTTTGTGATTCAAAATTGGAAATAGTTGCCTTGAGCTCTTGAATTTCAGATTCTTTCTGACTTAACATTTGCTGTTGCTCATTCTGTGCCTTTTGTTTTTCTAAAGCTAATGCCTGCTCAATTCGAGCATGAATTTCCTTGTCAAACTCTGCAGTTCGAACCTGCGACAAAAGTTCACTGTACTGGCTCTCATTAACTGTAAAAACTTCCCCGCAGTTGGGGCATTTGATTTCGTTCATGGATACCTCTTCATTGATTGTTCTCTATAACATCTTATTATACCATTTCTTATGGTTATTTTAAATTAACAGCTTAAATATAAAAAGACCGTTGCACATGAACAACAATCTTTTTGTTTGTAAATTAAGCCTGTATCCGCCAGCTGGCAGCACTGCGTCTTTCCTGAATAAATCGGCTATATAAACCTCGTTTAGCAAGCAATTCTTGGTGCTTGCCTTGCTCAACTATACGACCTTGATTAAGAACAATAATTTGATCGGCATGCCCTACTGTTTTTAGCCGATGAGCAATCATAATAATGGTTTTATTCTTTGTTAAAGAATGAATGGCTTGCATAAGCGCTTCTTCGTTTTCTGGGTCGACATTAGCAGTTGCTTCGTCCAAAATAATAATTGGAGCTTCCTTGATAATGGCACGAGCAATGGAAATCCGCTGCCGCTCCCCGCCTGAGAGACTGGCTCCGCCTTCACCAATCTTGGTCTGATAACCCTCTGGCAAAGACAGGATAAAGTCATGACAAGCAGCTTTTTTCGCAGCAGCTACAACTTCTTCATGACTGGCATCTGGTTTTCCAAATTTAATGTTATTTTCAATGGTATCTTCAAACAGATAAACTGTTTGAAAAACAAAACTGAAATTACGAATAAGGCTGTCATAGCTGTATTCTTTTACATCATGACCATCTAAGCTGATGCTGCCACTCTCTACATCCCAGAAACGGGCAATGAGATTGCAAAGAGTTGTCTTTCCAGAACCAGAAGGCCCTACCAGAGCTGTCGTTGTCTTTTCTGGAATGTCCAACGATACATCATCAATAATTTTCTTACTCTCATAGGAGAAACTGACATGATCCAGCTTGATATTGCTGGTTTTTGGCTGCAAATCTTTTCCGCTAATATCCATTGGTATAATCGACAAAACTTTATTGACCATATCAACCGATAAATCAACAATGCGAAGAAGAGAAGAAAAACTACCAACTCCGTCCAGACTTTCGTAAATCATAAAAGCACTGATGAGCATCATGATACAAATCAAAAGACTCATACTTCCTTGCAGGTAAAAGTAAATGGAGAACAGCCCCATAATCGTTCCAGTCAGCTTGGTAATCATCCCTTGCAGAGCGATATAAGGCGAGGTAACCCAAGTCAGCTTTGTATCTAAATGCCTTTTATTCTCAATAGCACGCGATAGTTTTTTAGCCGATGATTGAACAATATTATAGTTCTTTACTTCCGCTATCCCTTGACTGTATTCTAGCACAACTGCTACCAAATCTGTATCAGCTTGTTGTTTAGCTTCTGACACATTTCCAGCTTGCCAACGCATCAATCCATTTGGCAAGAGAAACAGTATCAAGCCTGCCAACAAAATCAAACCAATTTTCCAATCGTAGATAAATACAAGAACCGTAATAGTTCCTGCTGTTAGGAATCCTTCCAACGTCATCATGACAACCCGAGTAGCAACATCTGCTAGACTTTCAAGTGTATTGGTTGTAACGCTGGTGATTTGTCCCAGACTATTTTGATTAAAATACCCCATTGGCAGGTAGCGCATGTGTTCAGCAATTTCAATCCGCTTATGAGTACATGTATGATAGCCCGCTTCTGTCTGCAACATTGTAATTTTCAAGCTAATCCAAATGTTAAGAATAACAGACAAGAGCATAATTCCGAGAGAGAGCCATACAGTCTGCATAGAAACATCATTGTTAATGATAGCCATAACAACCAACCCAATAGCTGGAATCCGAAAAGCAATAATGAAAGCTTTTAGAACCCCTAAACAAACAGAAGTGTAGAATTTCTTGCGATCTTCTTCTGTACAAAAATCAAAGAATTTTTTCAATGTACTAAGCATCTGCCAATCCTCCTTCTGTCATTTGATCGCTATCCTTTACTGCAAGATGAGCCTGCCACATAGAAGCATAAAGCGGACAAGTCTTCTGCAAATCTGCATGTTTTCCTTTTGCTTCAATACGCCCGTCATTGACCACAACAATCTGATCTGCACTTGCAATCGTTGAAAGACGATGAGCAATGACAAGGAGTGTACGGCCTTCAATCAAACGAGCAATACTAGACTGAATGAGAGCTTCATTTTCGGGGTCAGTATAAGCCGTTGCTTCATCCAAAATGATAACCGGTGCATCTTTCAGCATAGCTCGTGCAATCGCAATTCGCTGCCGTTCTCCACCAGATAAATGACCGCCGCCAGTACCAACGCGCGTTTCAAACCCATTTTCCAACTTCATAATGAAATCATAACAGCCACATTTGCGAGCAATCTCTATCACGTCTTCGTCTGAAGCAGCGGAATTACCCATACGGATATTTTCCATAATCGTTCCATCAAAAAGGTAATTATCCTGTGTGACATAGGCAATCTGACGACTGTAATAATCAAGAGGTAGGTTTCGAATGTCCACGCCACCAAAGGTAATACTACCAGAACTAACATCCCAGAAAGAAGCTAGAAGTTTAGCAATCGTAGATTTCCCTGAGCCAGAGGGACCGACAAGAGCAGTTACTGTATCAGGCTCAATCGTTAAGGAAATACTATGCAATACTTCTTCCTCATCTGAATAACCAAAACTAACATCTGTCATTTGAAGTTCTGTTCCCTTTGGAATGTCCGTTAATTCTGTTGGACGAGGCAAATCAGGTTTTTCCAAAATAACAATCACTTCACCAAAGATTGTCGCAATTTTCCGTAAATCATCCATATAGGAAGCCACTAAAATAAACGGTGTCAAAAGACTAAGAGACAGAATGATTAGTAAAATAAAGTTGCTAGCTGTTAGGCTACCTTGAAGGTAAAAGAGAGTTCCAAAAGGGAGTAAGAAAAGCAAACTGGCCGGCAAGAAAACTGTAACAATACCCATTTCAACTACGCACTTGCGCATCCATTCAATAAAGCAATCAGCTCCTTCTTTGGCAGCCTTGACAAATTTATCGTAAGAAAATTTCTCTTTTCCAAAAACCTTGATGACTTCAATCCCATTGATGTATTCTACTGCTATATCATTGAGCTTCTTCGTTTTCTCGACTGTATTTTCAAAATCACCTTCGCTCTTGCGTAGCATATTCCCATAAGCTAAGATAACAATCGGGATTGTCAGTAGCGAAAGCAAAGTTAGGCGCCAATCAATCACCAACATGGCAATTAAGATAATAAAGGGACCAAATAGCCCAGATGTAAACTCAGGAATTAAGTGTGCCAAGGTTACTTCTGTGGCATCCACTCGCTCAACAATGATATTTTTGTAAGTTCCAGAAGATTGACTTAAAACCGTTCCCAGAGGCAATTTGGCCAATTTCTCTGTCAGACGATAGCGCATTTCTGCTAAAATTTTAAAGGTTGCTGTGTGAGACAAGAGTGTCGAAATCCCGTGAAATCCCCAATGTGCTATCCATGCCAGTCCTATCCAAATGGACTGAAGGACATAAAAATTCCAATCTCGATTGCCTTGTAAAAGCTGATTGATGATATTTCCTACAAAAAAATAAGGCAAAAATCCACATAAAACAGATAAAAAGGCAAAAACAAGACTAACAATAAAATAAAATTTGTGAAAAGAGACAAATTCCAGTATCCAAGATACAACCGACTTTTTCTTCATACAAATCCCTTCTTTCTCCTAGAAAACGAATAAAGAACCCTAGTCAAACAATTCATGATATGCTAACAATGCTATGATTTAATTTATACTTATATTATAAATTCTGACAATTCTAATGTCAAACAAAAATAAAAGAGCGAGACAGAAATCAGTAGTTTCGTAGAAACCTGATTTCTACCCCACCTCCGCACAACTCGAAAGGTTTTGGGAACCTTTCGAAGTTGGAAATAAAGTCAAGTGAAGCTTGGCGTTAAAAGGGCTGTAAAACTTGAATTATCAACATATTTGAGTCCACTCGGTAGTGATTGATTGTGAATGGGAAACTCTACATCGACGAAAGTCAATAGAGCTTCTCCAAACTACTGCGTCTTATAATTTTGACTATATAAACAAAGGAGGCTGAGCACTTTTGCCCCAACTTCATTGTAGCTTGAAAAAATAGACACTGCTATCAGTTTTTATATTTTTGTGCCATACGTTCAATCATTTCTGTTATTTGCTCACGAATCTTTGTTGGCTCCAGCACTTCCACATTGTCTCCAAAAGAAAGAATATAGCAGTACAGACTATAGTCATTCGGAATTTCTATCTCTGCGTACAAGTTTCCTTGCTCATCTTCTTTGACTGGACAATCCAGTTCATCATATACTCTGAAAGCAGCTTTTTTATTAAATTTCAGCTTGACTCGTACGATCTCTTCTAATCGCGCTTCTTTTTCCAAGCTCACATTGTCAAAGTTATCTGCAAAATGTTGTGGTAAAAGCTTTAGCTGGCTTATGCGAGAAAGTTTAAAATAACGAAAATCATTTCGGACTAAGCAAAATGCATGAAGATACCATGATTGTCCTTTAAAAAGCAGGCGAACTGGTTTTACTTGACGCTGGGTGCACTCTTCTTTGTTGCTAACATACGAAAAGGAAATCACTTGCTTACTGATGATTGCATTTTTCAAATTCTGAAATAGCTCTTCATATTTCTTGCTATTGGACCAGCTGGTAAAATCTACTTCTATCCAGTTTGGTTGGTTCAATTGAAATAAAGCCGATAGTTTGGTCAAAAGCTCGTTTTCATGCAGAAGACCCGTAACCCCTAATCCTTGTAAAGCAACCAACAGTTGCTCTTTTTCTGATTGATTAAGCAAAGAACTATTTAGTACAAAATCCTCCGTCAGTCGAATGCCTCCGTCTCTGCCTTGCATGGTGTAGATTGGAATACCCGCACTGCTAAGTCGGTCAACATCTCGATAAATCGTTCTAACAGATACTTCAAATTGTTCTGCCAGCTCCCTCGCTGTAACGTTATCCTTTTCTAAAAGAACATACACTATTCTAAATAATCTACTCTCTGTCATAGACCGTGCCTTTCCATGAATACCTTATCTCAATTTCTCTAAAATCTTTTGAAAAGTCTCTTGATTGCTCTGCCAGTACAATATATCAGGCACATTTTTAACTTCTGTCCACATAAAATCAATGTGCTCATCAGAAATATGAATATCTTTTTGCTTTGTTTCCACAAGAAAAAGTGTTTTAAAAATGGTCAAGTCTTCATCAATAACAACTGTGTGATGACCGATTTGCAACAGTTCTGTTAGCTCGATTTCCAGTCCCGCTTCTTCAAAAATCTCACGAATACAAGCTATTTCAGGACTTTCATCACTTTCAATACCACCAGTAATCGGTTGCCAGAAAGAACGTTGTTCAGTTTTAACTTTTAAGAGCAAAGTTTCCTTAGCAATCGGATCATAAATCCAGGCTTCAATGGAATATTTCATCGCAGTAGTCCCTTAGATTTCACTTTTTCTCAATTGGTGCAACACTTGCCAACAGTTTCTTTAATCCAACCTCTGGGAAATTGATTTTCAATTCTTGGCTACTGCCACTGCCTGACACTTCCAATACCGTTCCGTCCCCCCATTTTTTATGGTGAGCAATATCACCGATAGCCCAATCAATAGTCGGCTGATTAGCAGCTACATTCTTACCAAATGGCAACTGGCTCGAGGAAATGCTGCTCGGTGCAGCTTGCCGCTTGCGTTCCTGCAATGCTTGAGCGAGACTCATTCCTTGACCAAACTGAACAGCTTTGCCATTCACATAGGAAGCTTTAAAGGATGTATTAGCAGGTCGAGCCAAGCCTTGATAATCTAGCAAGCTTGAGTTAATTTCATTGAGAAAACGAGTTGGACGATTGTAATTGGTTTTTCCGTATAGCAGGCGCGAGTTTGCATTGGTTAGGAACAAGACTTTTTCAGCACGAGTAATTCCGACATAGGCTAATCGGCGCTCTTCCTCTAGCTCATCTTCATCTTCTGCCGCACGACTAAGTGGGAAGACATTTTCTTCCATACCGATAATGAAAACCACTGGAAACTCTAATCCCTTGGCAGCATGTAGCGTCATAAGTGTCACTTCTGAGCTTTCCTGATCACCATCATCTGTATCCGCAATCAAAGCCAAATCATTGAGAAAACGGCTAAGTCTGTCCAAACCAGTCTCTTCAGTATCATTTTCTGGATTTTCGTCAAAATTCTTAGTAACAGAAAGAAATTCTTCGATATTTTCAATCCGAGCCTGACTTTCCAGCGTAGCTTGAGCTACTAATTGCTCGGTGTAACCAGTCCTTTCAAGCACCAGCTCTACCAATTCTGTCACGGTCAATTCGTCCAATGGCTCGCGCAGATTCAAAATGAGATTGGCAAAGTCAAAAACAGCCTGAGCAGCTTTCCCCTTAACAGGTGAGAGCATAATCTGCGAAGAAGCATCCAAAAGAGACATCTCTTGACCAGCTGCAAAATTACGAATTTTCTCCACTGTACCCGGTCCGACACCCCGTTTAGGCTCATTCACAACACGCTCAAAACTGATGTTGTCGCTAGTATTAGCAATGAGATTGAGATAGCTGATGACATCTCGAATTTCCTTACGACTATAAAACTTAGTCCCCCCCACCATGGTGTAAGGAATATTAGCTTTTAGAAGAGCTTCCTCAATATTCCGAGATTGGGCGTTAGTTCGATAAAGAACAGCAAAATCCCGATAGACATAGTCAGATGTGCTAGATAGCTCATCAATGGTTTTAGCTACAAAGAGAGCTTCGTCTTGCTCATCATTAGCCCGATAATAAACAATATTTTCACCATCAGCATTTTGTGTCCAGAGATTCTTTGGACGGCGGTTGCGGTTGTTTTTGATAACATCATTAGCAGCTTGCAGAATGGTCTTAGTTGAGCGATAATTTTCCTCCAGAAGAACAACTTTAGCTTCAGGATAATCCTTTTCAAAGTCCAAGATATTCTGCATATCAGCACCTCGCCAGCCATAAATAGACTGGTCGGCATCTCCTACCACACAAATATTTTTAAAACGTGAAGCCAAGAGCTTGACCAGCTGGTACTGAGCGTGGTTCGTATCTTGATACTCGTCTACATGGATGTACTGGTAACGTTGCTGGTAATAGGTCAGGGCGTCAGGATTTTGGTCAAAAAGCCGCAGGGTCAGCATGATCAAATCATCAAAGTCCATAGCCTCTGACTGGCGCAGTTCCTTTTGATAGGCTGTATAGCACTTAGCCACAATTTCTGTATACATATCACCAGCCATATTCTCATAGGCTACCTCATCAATCAGGTCGTTCTTGGCATTGGAAATGGTGCCCAGAATGGCGCGCTCATTCCACTTCTTAGGATCGAGATTGAGATTTTTGAGAATCCGCTTCATCAGTGTTCGCTGCTCACTAGGATCGACAATCGTAAAATTTCGGTTATAGCCGATATGGTCAGCTTCCCTACGCAAAATCCGCACGCACATCGAGTGAAAAGTCGCAATTAAACAATCTTCTGTTGCGGGATTTAAGGAAAATGCTCGCTCCTTCATTTCTCGAGCAGCCTTATTCGTAAAGGTGATCGCCAAGATATTCCAAGGATTGACTAACTTTTCATCAATCAAATAGGCAATACGGTGGGTTAAAACACGTGTTTTTCCAGACCCAGCTCCTGCCATAATCAGCAAAGGACCTTCCGTTGTTTGAACCGCCTCCGCCTGACGGTCATTCATACTAGTTAATAAAGGATTCATCTTTTTTCCTCTTTCAAAGTCAATGACTCTATTATAACAAAAATCACTCATAAGCTAAACTAGAAAAGAAAATCTTTGTTTTATTTTCTTACTATATAAACGTTTGAAAAATCATTTAAAAAGCGTTATAATAAACATTCTGAAAGGAAAAAAGCATGAATAATCCAGCAAAAAATCTGAAACTCGCAGAGCGTGGTGCTATTTTAGCCATTCTAGCCTATATCGTTTTATCCATTGCTAAAATCATTGCCGGTTCTGTCTTACAGTCCTCTAGTTTGACAGCCGACGGTTTTAACAATGTTTCGGATATTGTTGCTAATATTGCCGTCTTGATTGGACTTCGCATGGCACGTAAGCCTGCCGATACAGATCACAAATTTGGTCACTGGAAAATTGAGGACTTAGCCAGCCTTATCACTTCTCTTATCATGTTTTTTGTCGGATTTGATGTTTTAATTGATACCGTTCAAAAAATCATCTCTAACCAAGAAACGACTATCGATCCCTTAGGCGCCATCGTCGGGATTATTTCCGCTTTGGTCATGACAGGAGTGTATTTTTACAATAAAGCCTTAGCAAAAAAAGCGCAGTCTAAAGCACTCGACGCAGCTGCCAAAGACAATTTATCTGATGCCATTACTTCGCTTGGTACAACCATTGCAATCATCGCAAGCGCCTTCAATTTCCCGATTGTAGATAAACTGGTCGCTATCGTCATTACCTTTTTCATCCTTAAAACGGCTTATGAAATTTTCATGGAATCTTCTTTTAGTCTATCAGACGGCTTTGATGAAAATCTTTTAAAAGAATACAAAGAAGCCATTTTAGAAATTCCTAAAATTTCCCGTGTTAAATCTCAAAGAGGGCGAACCTACGGTAGCAACATCTATCTTGACCTCATTTTAGAAATGAATCCCGACTTGTCTGTCTATGAAAGCCACGAAATTGCCGATCAGGTTGAAAATATGCTCAAAGAGCGCTTTGGTGTCTTTGATATTGACATCCACATTGAGCCTGCTCCTATCCCCGAAGATGAAATATTGGACAATGTTTATCGAAAGCTCTTTATGAGAGAGCAATTGGTTGATCAGGGAAGCCAATTAGAGGATTTACTAGCACCTGAATTTGTGTACATTTCTCAGGATGGCTGCCAAATGAACAAAGAGGAATTTCAAATCGAAAAAGGGAAACAATCTCCTATCAGAAATTTCCAATTAACTTCTATCAGCCAAAAAACCAAACTAATTTGCTACGAAGAAGACGGGATTATTCATACCAGCCTTTGGCGTCGTCACGAAACGTGGCAGAATATTTTCCATCAGGAAACACGAAAAAACGAGAGCGAACAACAGTCGTAATGCCATAGAAATCGACTTTCTTATCTCGCTCCTACAAGGCTAATAAGGAGTTTTACTATAAAAAACAAGGCTGAGATAAAAATATTCTCAGCCTATATTTTTAGGGATTTATCAGTAAAGCAATCTAATTTGTCCCTCATTTCTCACAATCAATAAATCATCAAACCCAAAGCCCTCACTAAGATGATACTCCTAGCGAAAACTTTGGGTTTTGTCTTTACTTCTTCTGTAGGTGATTGGGGCAACAATCAGATGTTCTCTCATTTTTTGACTTGATCTGCCACAATATCCTCACCAAACCACTTGTCTGCTATTTTTTGAAATTGACCTGTTTGATATAATTTTTTAAATGCTCGGTTTATATTTTCAACGAGCTGCTTATCCGTTTTTCTAGCGCCAACTGCAAAGGATTCGCTATCAAATCCGGCTGGGAAAACATAATAATCCTGCAAAATACCCTCTTCTTTTAAATAATAGTTGGCATAAACTCGGTCAATCAACAATCCATCAATCCGGCTATTTTGCAAATCAATCAACGCCTCTGTAAAACTTTGATATTGAGCAGCTTTGTGATTTTTAACTAGATTCTTCAAAAGCTCCGGATGAGCTTCAAACTCATCGTAACCCGAAGAACCCGTCTGAGCACCAAGAATTTTATCCTTCATGTCAGCTGTTTTTGCAATGTTCGATGATTTTTTAGTAACCAGTACTTGTTCATTTTTCATATAAGGAATGGTGAACTGTACTTTCTTTCGTCGCTCATCAGTTGCCGAATACCCATTCCAGATAAGATCAATCGTTCCATTTGTGAGCTCAGTTTCTTTCATGTCCCAATCAATCGGCTGCCAATTCACTTTTATCCCATATTCTTTAAAGACAGCATTTGCCAAATCAATATCAAAACCAACATATTGACCATTTTTTTGCTCAAATCCCATAGGAACAAATGTATTGTCAAAACCAATAGTAATGCTCTTTTTTTGTTGGTATTTTGACCAATTATCTACTTTAGGGTTGCTAACATTGCTACAAGCTGTAAGGAGCAAAAAAAGAATCAAACCACAGATCGCAAGAACATAACGTTTTATCTTCATATTCTCCTCCTATTTAGGCTGAACTTTAAGAATCGTATCTGCGATATTTTCCGCAAACTGCAAATCATGGGTCACTACAATTTGCGTCATTCCTAGCTCACGATTCTGAAGAATCAACTTTTCAACTTCAAGACGCAATTCCGGATCCAATGCGGAAGTTGGCTCATCATAACCGATAATTTCTGGGTCAATCATCATCGCACGAGCTAATGCTACACGTTGTTTTTGACCACCTGATAAAGAATAAGGATAAGCATTTACATGTTCTGCTAACCCCAATCGGGTCAATAAGCTAATTGCTTTCTTTTCTGCATCCTCTTTTGCGACATTTTTTGTTTTAATGGGTGATAAAGTTAAATTCTCAAGAACTGTTAAATGTGGAAATAGCTGAAAATCTTGAAACACAAATCCCAATAAATTACGTTTTTCAAGTTCATCCAAGGGCAGCTCTTCTCCATTATAAATAATGTCACCCGAATCAATTGTTTCCAAGCCAGCCAACATCCGCAATAATGTCGTTTTCCCGCCGCCAGACGGTCCTACAATGGCAAGGATTTGCTTTTCTGGCACCTTTAAATTCAAGTCGGAAATAATTTGCTTTTCGCCAAAACGTTTGCTAATATTCTTTAATTCTAACATAAGCGCCTCCTACTTATAATAACTATATCTCTTTTCAACTTGCTTCGATACAATCGTCACAAGACCAATCAAGACAAGGTAAATAGCCCCTGCTATAAACATCGGTGCTAAACTCGCATCACGATTGGCTGCAGTCCGACTAGCCAAGATTAAGTCGGAAACACCAAGCGCATAAACAAGGGATGTATCTTTTACCAACGTCATCACTTCATTAAAGACACTCGGAAGCACCACTTTGACAACTTGCGGTAAAATAATAAACCGTATCGTTTGAAATGGTGTAAACTTCAAAACCTTAGCCGCCTCATATTGCCCTGCTGGAATAGATAAAATCCCACCACGGAAAATTTCGGCGAAATAAGCAGCATAATTTAGCGTGAATGCTATGATAGCCGCTGGAAGCCGATCCAAACGCACACCAATGCTTGGCAAAACATAATAAATAAAAATCAGTTGTAGCAAGAGAGGTGTACCGCGCATAATCCAAATATAAATATTTATAAGCCAATGAAGCAGTTTAAAGTGGACTTGCATTAAAAAGGAAATCACAATTCCAAGTGGTATGGATAAAACTAAGACTAAAACAAATACTTGTAAAGTCACCAATGCGCCATTCAATAAGCTTGGCAAAACTTCAAAAATATAGTTCATGCGTACACCTCCTAAATAAATATTTATCATTATATCAAAAATTTTTATATTTTCAACATCTTTTTGCAAATATATCCATGAATTTTTACTAAATATCGCAAAAACTTCATTTTCCAAAGAATAAAAAAACAAAATAGTTGAACTACTTTGTTTTAATAAATCCAAATTGATTAAACGGTAGTACTCTAAATGAGATAACTCCTTTAATTTGTTTCTCTGTAATCAAGCCAAACTTCCGACTATCTTCCATATCTTGCCGATTATCATTCAGAATCAGATATGACTGCGCTGGAATTTTATTTTCATTCGATTTAGTTAATGTCTGAATGGTGAAATCATGAGTGAAATAACCTGTACTAGTAGCTTTTGCTAAGTATTCTTCCTTAGCCTTCGTTAAATAATCTTCTGACTTGATTTTATTATTTAAGTAAAGAACATCATCCATATAAACAACGGAGTCATTTCCTAGACCAATGACACGTCCGACATGCTCTTTCCCCTTCACCTCGTACAAGACAAAATCATCTCTTTTGATTTCTTCATTTTTATTGGCAACAACAACATCTTTATCTTGCAAAAAATGATTCGCATCTTTTACAGTAATCCTGTATGGTGTAAAAATAAAAATTCGCAAACAAGCAATGATTATCACAACAATAGATAAAAAAATAACATTCCTAATTAAATCTCTTTTAACCATAGTCTCTCCTCTTCTTCTACTCATTATATCATGTTTTCAGAAAATAAACAAAGGTAGGAAAGTCAACTGTTATCTCTGCTCCCATTTGCAACAAAAAAGCCTATCAATCAGATAATCGTTGGATTGATAGGCTAGTTTTTCTGAATGAGATAGATTACCGTACTGTACGGATACGCATTGTGTTTGTTCCACCAGTTCCGACTGGCACACCAGCTACAATCACAATATTATCGCCAGATTCTACAAGACCACTTTCAAGAGCAACTTTTTCAGCAACTTCAAACATATCATCAGTAGATGCAGGTTTTTCAGTTACTACTGGAATAACACCCCAGTTCAACATCAATGAACGTTGTGTCAATTCATCGAATGTAATTGCCAAGATGTCAGCATCTGGACGATATTTAGAAATCAAACGAGCTGTATTTCCTGATTCAGTCATTGTTACAACCAATTTGATGTCCATTGAGTTTGTAGCATCTTTAACAGCTGAAGCCACAACTTCTGTCTTAGAACTACGTGCGTAATCAACTGATGACAAGCGTCCATACTCGTTCAATAGAGTTTGAGCGTTTTTATCAATTGTAGCCATTGTTGTTACAGATTCAAGTGGGTATTTACCATTTGCAGATTCACCTGAAAGCATTGTCGCATCTGTTCCATCAATAACAGCGTTAAATACGTCTGATACTTCTGAACGAGTCGCACGTGGTTTTTCAGTCATTGTTTCAAGCATGTTTGTTGCTGTGATCGCAATTTTACCAGCTGCATTGACTTTTGTGATAATCATTTTTTGGTAAACTGGAACCATTTCAAATGGTACTTCAATACCCATATCACCACGAGCAATCATGATACCGTCCGCTACTTCAAGGATTTCATCCAAGTTTTCGATACCTTGTTGGTTTTCGATTTTAGCAAACAATTTCACATGTCCATTACCAGTTTCTTCACAGATTGCGCGAACTTCGTTGACGTCTTTTGCAGTACGTACGAATGAAATAGCGATAAAGTTGATTCCTTGTTCAAGACCAAAACGAATATCGTCATTGTCACGTTCAGCAAGTGCTGGGAAAGGAATTTTTGTATTTGGAATATTAACACCTTTTTGTTTAGCGATAATACCGTCGTTTTCAACTTCTACTTCAAATTCACGTGTAGCAGGATCTTTTGCAATAACGCGAAGACCAAGTTTACCGTCATCAACAAGAACTTGTTTTCCAACTTCAACATCGTCATAGATATCAAGTGCACCAGCAACATTCAATGCGATAACTTCACGAGTTGATTTGATACCTTGTTTAGTTGCAACACGGATTTTTTCACCTGTTTTGTAAGAATATTCTTTAGCATCGCCTTCAAATAATTCTGTACGGATTTCAGGACCTTTAGTGTCAAGAAGGTAACCAACTTTTTGACCAGCAATTTCTTCAGCACGATGAACAGTAGCCATACGGTCACCTTGCTCTGCGTGGTCACCATGTGAGAAGTTGAAACGGAAAGTGTTAGCTCCAGCTTCGATCAATTTAGCGATATTTTGCGCTGAAGCTTCAACGTCAAGTTTTTCGCCCCAATATCCGTCTTCACCGAATCTTTTACCACCACGGATTTCTACCGCAGGACCTAAAGTTGCAACGATTTTTACACGTTTATTCATGATATATGAAAACTCCTTTTTATTTAATGGTCTTTATGACCAAGATAACAAATTAAAATTACATTGAAATGCTACGGTTTAATTTAGCAAGATCAAGATCAGCTTTGTGTGGATTATTAACAATAATCTTGCCGTCTTCAGTTAAACTAAACAAAGCACCTTCTTCTGCTGTACCGAGGATTGGATTTTCAACCATTTGTTCGTTGCGAATACCAACTGCAACACCACCAATGCCCTTTTTAAGAAGGCTAACAGCATGAGCACCCATACGTGAAGCAAGAACACGGTCACGTGCAGTTGGTGAGCCACCACGTTGAATATGTCCAAGTTCGGTCACACGGAGGTCACTCACATCACCAGCTTCTTTCAATTTCTTGCCAAACTCATTCGCCGACATGACACCTTCTGCCAGAACGATAATGTTATGTTTCTTACCTTCTTCATAGCCACGTTTAATGCTAGCGACGATATCTTCAATCTTGAAGCCTTCTTCGGGAACGATGATTTCATCAGCTCCTGTGGCAATACCAGCCCAGAGAGCGATGTCTCCAGCATTGCGTCCCATTACTTCAACAACAAAAGTACGACGGTGACTAGATGATGTGTCACGAATCTTATCAATGGCATCCATTGCAGTTGTTACAGCAGTATCAAAGCCGATTGTGAAGTCTGTACCAACAATATCATTGTCAATCGTACCAGGAAGTCCGACAGCTGGGAAACCATGTTCTGTCAAACGCATAGCGCCATGATAAGAACCGTCTCCACCGATAACCACAACTCCTTCAATACCATGTTTTTTAAGTTGCTCAATCCCTTTTAATTGTCCTTCTAATTGGGCAAATTCTGGATAACGAGCTGAGTGAAGGAAAGTACCACCACGTGAAATAATATCTCCAACTGATGCAGCATCAAGTGGATAGATCTCACCAGCAACCATACCGGCATAACCGTCATAGATACCGTAAACTTCCATTCCTTCTGAAATTGCTTTACGAACAACTGCACGGATAGCAGCATTCATACCAGGGGCATCACCACCACTAGTCAAAACAGCAATACGTTTCATTCGTTTGTGCTCCTTTTTCTTTTTACATTCACCCTTGATTATACCACAATCAAAACCAAAATTCTTCTTTTTTCCTAATTTTTTATTGATAAATCGTTTTCATGGTTATTTTTTTCAATTCTTCTTGTAATTTCTCTGATTTTTGAACACGATATTGAGTAATTGCCACTGTTTTTCTTTCATTTTCATATCGAAGAACAACCGGAATATCTCCTCGAAATTGTCGTAAAATAGCAGATATTGCTGCATCGCTTTCATGATCTTCTACTTGTATCCAAAAACGTTCTGTAACAGCTTCCTGCAAATCATTTAAAATCAGCTGCAAACGCTCCTCGCGTTTTTGAACCCGACCAGTCAGATAATAAAAGCCTTTTTCATGCAAACCTTTGCTGAACTGTTTAAAAGCATCTGGAAAGACTGTTACCTCCATTTTTCTTTTAGCATCACTCACTTGTAAGAAGGCCATATTTTCACCCGTTTTGGTACGGATAACACGAATGGACAAAATCTCTACTAAAATCGTTGCATGATTGTTTTCAACCAAGTCTTGAATAGGGGTAAAGGCTTGAGTAGCAGATTTTGCAAGTTTTACCAAGGGATGCTCGCTCAAACCGACACCGATAATTTCTTTTTCTAACTCAAATTTTTCTGCTTCTGTATAATCCTCTGCTTCTGTCCAGCTATAATTTGTATCTGCAAAAAGACTACCCAGCTCATCCGCAAAGACAAATAAATTCGGAAGATTTTGCAGGATTTTTTGACGATTTTTTTCAAATACATCAAATAAACCAACTTGCACTAAAGGAGTTAGTAACTGAACCTTATGATATTGCGTTGGCAACTTCAAAACGAAGTCTTCTACATTTGAAAAAGGACGATTTTCAATAATCCAATAAGCAACATCACGTGGTAAGCCTTTGATATTTTTTAACCCTAAATAAATCTGCTTGTCTTGAAACTTATCTCTATAAGGAATGTTATTGATATTTAAAGAAGCAACTTGGAAGTCGAATTCTAGCGCATCTGTGATGTAATCACTGCTTGAATAATTCAGCATAATATCAAAGAAAATATCAGGATAATGTGCCTTAAAATAAGCCAACTGAAAAGCAAGTGCAGAATAGGCATAAGCGTGACTACGGTTGAAGCCATAACCTGCAAACTTTTCCATAACTGCAAATACTTCTTTTGCTTTAGTTTCAGAATGCCCAAGTTCGAGAGCTCCTGTGACAAACTCTGCTTCCATTTTGTGCATTTCGGCAACATTTTTCTTCCCCATAGCACGACGTAAAATGTCAGCCTTCCCCAGTGAAAAGCCCCCAAACCGTTGCGCTACTTGCATTACTTGCTCTTGATAGAGCATAATGCCGTAAGTTGGCGCCAAGATGTCTTCCAAACTTGAGTCCAGCATTTCTACTTTTTCTTGTCCATGCTTTCTTCTGACAAAATTATCTATATAGTCACTAGCTCCTGGACGATTGAGTGAGGTTGTTGCAACCACTTCTTCAAATCGAGCTGGCTGCACTCGTTTCAAAAGGTTAATGGCACCTGCTTGCTCAAATTGAAAAATCCCTTTAGTTCTGCCAGCAGCAAAAAGCTGTAAGGTTGCTGTGTCTTCTAAGTTAATCTTTGCAATATCAATAGCGACACCGTATTTCTCCAAGGCTGCTTCTTTCATTCGTTGGACAAAGGTTAGATTGCGCAAGCCAAGGAAATCCATCTTGAGCAGACCGTTACTCTCAACACCATGCGCATCGTATTGCGTGATATACATATCTTCCCCATATTTAAGCGGAATGTGATCTGTCAGGTCATTGTCACTCATCACGACACCTGCTGCATGGATAGAAGTTTGACGAGGATTTCCTTCGATTTTTTTCGCAATTTCAAAAGCTTTTTGATATTCCAGCTTACTGTTGATAATTTGGCGGAAAGACATATTTTTTTCATAAGCAGATGTCAGATTATCTCGAAAACTAATTTTACGGGTAATATTGGTCAATTCATACTCTGGAACACCATAACGTTTAAAAACATCACGAATCGCTTGCTTAGCTCCAAAGGTCGAATAGGTCACGATTTGAGCTGCATGCATGGTTCCATAACGATCGCGGACATAGCGAATAAATTCTGGACGATAGACATCAGGAATGTCAATATCAATATCGGGCATAGTATAACGTTCTACATTTAAAAAACGCTCAAAAAGAAGATTTTTCTCAACAGGATCAATCCCTGTAATCTCTAGCGCATAGGCAACCAGACTTCCAACTGCAGACCCACGCCCCATACCCATATAATAGCCCTGACTACGACCAAAACGCAATAAATCCCAGACAATCAAAAAGTAGTCGTCAAAACCCATTTGGTGGATGATAGACAGCTCTTGCTGCAATCGCTCTTTATAAACCAGACTATTTAACCTTTTTTTCTCTAGCCCTGCTTCTGCTCGTTCTTGTAATTCTTCTGCTGCTGGTCGTTCTGGATTAAAACGTGGTAATTTCAACTCTGTATTGATTTCGTAATGAATGCCTGCAACTAGCCGCTTTAAATTATCCAGACTTTCTGGATAATTTTCTTGAAAGGATTGTGTGAATTGCTCAGGTGATAAGAGATATTCGTGATTTGGCAAATTTCCAACTTCCCGCAAGCTACTATTTTCACGAATGGCACATAGCATTTGCAAGGTTTCTAAATCCCCTGTATCAAAATAGCGAACTGTCTGCAAAGGCAAGGTTGCATGAGGAAACGCCTGCTTAGGAGTGTCAGAAAATACGCCAATATAAAACTCTCGTCCCAAGTCTAAGGCTTCAATGCCCTCAAACACAGGCACAATAACCGCTATTCCTTCCAATAAATGCTGAAATTCTTCCCACTTGCTTTTTCCTATCATTTTTAAAGTAGAAAGTTTCATTAAATTGCGATACCCTTGGCTATCAAGAGCTAGAAAGCGAAGATTAAGAGGAAGTCCAGCGTAATCCAAGGTCATTTCCACGCCTAAAAGCGGATGAATTCCTTGCTCGATCGCCGTTTCCATGAAATGATAAACTCCATAGAGATTGTCAATGTCCATTATCCCTAGAGTTTGATAGCCTAAATTTTTAGCTGTTTCTACATATTTTTTTATAGAAATCAAACTATCCATAAATGTATAAACAGTTTTGGTATCTAATTGAGCAACCACGGCATCCTCCTTTGATTCTTCTTTTTTCTATTATACTAAATTTCTGGCTTGCTTGCTAAAGAAAAAATAATAGAAGTTTTTTCTAAAGGCTTGCTATTTTTTAAAAAATACTGTATTATTTAATTAGTACAAAGATACAGAAGAAAGGAGAAATCATGAGTTGGACTTTTGATAATAATCTGCCCATTTATTTACAAATCATGGACAGGATAAAATTACAAATCATCTCCAATCAACTGCAAGCTGGCGAAAAGCTACCTGCCGTCAGAGAATTGGCTGCTGAAGCGGGGGTCAATCCCAATACAATCCAGCGTGCTTTATCTGACTTGGAAAAAGAAGGATTTGTCTATTCTCAACGAACATCAGGACGTTTCGTCACAGATAATCGCGACTTGATTTTACAAGCAAGACAAAAACTTTCTGAGGAGGAAGTGAAAAATTTTGTAAACAATATGACTCGCTTTGGCTATCACAAAGAAGAATTACCAACTATCATTGCAGATTATATAAAAGGAGTTTAGGAAATGGTATTACTTGCATTTGAAAATGTCTCAAAATCATACGGCAGCACACCTGCTTTAGAACACATCAATTTTGAAATTGAAGCTGGAAAAATTATCGGCTTACTTGGTCCAAATGGCTCTGGAAAAACAACCATGATAAAACTAATCAATGGACTGCTTCAACCCAATGACGGAAAAATCCTCATCAATGGACTTCAACCGTCTTCAGAAACCAAGAAAATCGTATCTTATTTACCAGATACGACTTACCTAAATGAAAATATGAAAGTCAAAGATGCTTTGCAGTATTTTCAATCTTTCTATGCAGACTTTGAAATAGAGCGTGCACAGGCACTCTTGCAAGATCTTCATATTGACGAAAATCTGGCATTCAAAAAATTATCCAAAGGAAACAAGGAAAAAGTTCAGCTGATTTTAGTCATGAGCCGCCAAGCCAAACTGTATGTTCTGGATGAACCTATTGGAGGGGTTGACCCAGCAGCGCGAGACTACATTCTAAAGACGATTATCAACAATTACTCACCTAGCGCTTCTGTTCTCATTTCAACACATTTGATTTCAGATATTGAACCAATCCTAGATGAAATCATCTTTATTGATAATGGCAAGATTGTTCGACAAGGGAATGTAGATGATATTCGCTATGAGTCTGGTGAATCTATTGACCAGCTCTTCCGCCAAGAATTTAAGGCTTAGAACAAAGGAGATTGACTATGTTTTGGAATTTATTAAAATACGAATTTAAAAATGTGAACAAGTGGTATTTAGGTTTGTTTATACGGAATCGTACTCTTTCTATCTATTAGTATTGGACTTTGGCTAAGACATTTTGCAAATGGAAGGAACTTTTTCGACCGTTTGCAGTCTTCTACTAATGAAGTAGGGAGTATGACAAGTACTTTCTTCGGTTTTACAATGCTGATTTTCTCAGGTCTCCTTGTAGCACTTGCCATTTCAACACTTTTTCTGATTATTCGTCGCTTTAAAAATAGTGTTTATGAAAGAGAAGGATATCTAACGCTCACTTTACCAGTTAACGAACATCAAATTATCCTCTCAAAATTACTCGGTGCTGTTATATGGACGATTCTTAGCACACTTGCATTGTTTCTTAGTTTTGGAATCATTGTTCTTATCGTAGGGGTAGCTTCTCATACACAATTTGAAATGGGAACATTTGTGCAATTACTCGGCAAGCATTTTTGGGAATTTGCTGGTGAACTATTGAAATCATTTGGATACTATCTTGTAGTTCTCATTCCAAATATCCTATTGATTTATCTTTCTATCTCTATCGGTCAACTTTTCCAAGACCACCGCGCTGCTATAGCCTTTCTAGCCTATTTTGGAATTCAATTTGCTCTGATTATCGCTGCTAATCTATATGTTTCAGCCTTCCCATCACTTTCAACTTCTTTAGGTAGTTTGAGCGGAGTCATAGCCTATCTTCTTTTAGGGCTTATCTACTATGCCGGAACGTATTATATCCTCAAAAATAAAGTGAATTTGCAGTAGGTAACACAAGCTGATAGTAATACTTATATAAACAATAAAGTCATGAGATCCATCTTACTCATGACTTTTTTATTATGCGACTTTCAGTCTGTCTCGCAGCCTTCGGTGCGAGACCAATAAATAGTTCATCTAAAATTTAGTTTGAAAATTCATCTTTTTCTATCAGATAATCATAAATTTCCTGCACCGTTCCCAGAGCCATAAGCTCCTGCTCTTTGACTGTTTTCTTCAGTTCTTGATAAATATGGCTGTTTTCAATAGCCTTTTTTTCTGCTTTTTTGTTTACCTGCATCACTCCATCTTGAATTGTCACAAAGTTCAGCTCTTCAAATATCTGAATCATTTTGATGAGTAGAATGGAGTCAATCTTGAGATAAGCTGCTAGTTCTTTGAGCTTATAACGAATGTCAAACTCTGGAAACTGATAAATCGTTTTATAGAGTTTAGCAAACTGGTCTCTCGTTCCGAAACCTGTCAGATAATAAGGCTGAGCAATCTCATTTTTAAAGTAAATTGCTTCAAAATGTCCTTGCTGAATGATTGCTTTGAGCTGATTTAGGCGTTCAGGCAAGTCATACACGACAATTGCTCTGCTCTTTTCCAAATTAGGCATTTCTTCTGAAAAACGCAGGACGGGCACATTTTCAGGCAAAGGAGCATTTTTACCTCGAATATTAAAGAGCTGAATCCCATTGACCTTAGCATCCACTAGCATAAGCTGGAGACTGGTTTTACCATTCCATTTATTGACCGACAGAGTGACTGCTAGCTCTAAGTTTTTAGTTTGGGAAAATTCTGTCGCAAGATCACCCAGACCAAAAGCCACTACCTCAAAAACTGCGTCAGCCTGAGAAACTTTCAGCTTAAGGTGAGTATTTCCCGCCCCCATAGTGCGGGCATTTTCAACCTTAAAATCTTTCAAATAAAAAACAGGCTTTTTATTGTCCATGCCAAAAGGAGCTAACTTTTCAAAGTTTTTGAGGGTCTCTAGTGTCAAATCTGGCAAAGATAATTCCTCATCCAAAAAGAGCTCATTCTTAGTGGACAAATCCACTTGATTATCTTCAATATATGCTACCAAAACCTGACTGAGTGCTTCTAACTTGTTGGCCTCTAGAGTCATACCAGCTGCCCCTGCATGCCCACCAAAAGCCACAAATAAATCTCGATGAGGGTCTAAGGCTTCAAAAATATCAACTGCTTCAATGCTGCGGGCGCTGCCTTTTGCCAAATCATTTTCAATATTCAAGACAATGACTGGCTGGTGTAATTCTTCCAAAAGCCGACCTGCCACAATTCCCAAAACACCTGGATTCCAACCTTCACCGGCTAGAACTTGAACGGGATTATCGGGATCAACCATGGTCTTGGCTTCATCATAAATCTTCTGAACAATCTCCTTGCGCTCTTCATTTTTCTGGTTAATCATCAGGGCAATATCACGCGCTTCTTCTTCATCAAAACCCGTCAGAAGTTCAATAGCAGGATTTGGATCATCCAATCGACCTAGAGCATTGAGTCTAGGGGCTATTTGAAAACCGACTGTTTCTTCATCCACTTCATTTTCCTGAATACCTACAATCTTAAAAAGCTCCTGCAAGCCGATTCGTTGAGTATTTTTGAGGACGCTTAGCCCATATTTGACCAGAATGCGATTTTCATCCGTTAGGCTGACCATATCTGCAATAGTTCCAATAGCGACTAGATCTAACAACTCTACTTGTACTTCCTCTAAAAGAGCAGTCGCTAACTTAAAAGCTACACCGCAACCAGCTAAATGCTGAAAAGGATAATCAGCTTCCGGATGTTCTGGATGAATAATTGCATAAGCATCAGGAAGTACCTCTGGCATAGAATGGTGATCCGTCACAATGACATCCACTCCCATAGACTGAGCTAGTTCGATTGCTTCATGTCCTGCAACTCCATTATCCACTGTAACGATGAGTGAAATTCCCTGATTTTCAATAAAATACTTGTAAACACTCGCGTTAGGACCATAACCGTCTGTAAATCGATTGGGCAAATAGACCTGACACTCTGCTCCAAGTTGTTCTAGTGCTTCTTTAACAATAGAAGCCGAAGTCATGCCATCCGCATCATAATCGCCATAAATCAAGATCTGCTCATAATTTTCAATCGCTTGACGAATGCGCGTCACTGTCTTATCCATATCATGCAATTCATAAGGATCATGCAGCTGGTCCAAACTAGGCTCTAGAAAATCTCGCAGTGCTTCTTCTGTCTGAATTCCTCTCTGGTAGACCAGATTAGCTACCGAAGCCTCCAAGCCAAGTTTTTTAGCTTTTTTAATAAAGCTCTCATCTGAAAAATTTGTGGCAATCTGCCAATCATATTTTGATGTAATCATGCTTTTATCTTTCTGTTGCAATATAAAGTCTATTATAACACGAAAAGACTAGCTTTCACTAGCCCAAACCTCCAATTTTATACACAAGCATTTATCTAATAGCTTTTACCTCTATAAATCAAACCCGTGCAATTCAAATCCGACAGTTCCCGAAATCCTAAAGAGCGATAAAAGGCTAAATTTTTGTCTGACTGCTCTGTTACTAGCTGAATCTGATAAACATCTGCAAAGGTCTCCAGCGTTTGTCGAACCAATTCTCGACCGATACCTTGGCGCTGATAAGACGGTAAAACTAACAAATCCTGAATGAAAACACTAGAAAATCCGTCTCCGACTGCTCGAAGGAGACAAACTAGCTGTTCTCCATCATAGGCTGATACAGTAAATAGTGAGTGCTGAAATGCTTGTTCTAACATATCTGACCGTTCTGTATAGTTGGTCCAGCCAACAGATTGATAAAGTGGAAGTAAGTCTTCAATTGCAATTTGTCTATTTGCAAAATAACGAATCATTCTTGCCTCCTTTTTGTAGCCAAATATGCTGAAAAGCCGCAATGTCCCGATAAGGAGACTGTTGGCAAACTACAAGCTCTACCTCCAGCATCTTTTCCCGCCAGTCATTAGCAGTCTTCACTGCATTGTCTTGCAGACCATAGAAAATTCGGATTCCTTGATAGTCCTGAACAGTCAGTTCAGTGTCAGCTTTTTGTAATACGTCTGCTATTTCATAATAGGTTGCTTGCCCCATTGTATGTGATTGATAAGATTTACCTGATAATAAATCCAATGCTAAATTTGTATCATTTGCAAACACAACAGTCTGCATGATTCGCCCCACTTCATTGTGCTTGATGAGAGAAATCTGTCCGCCTTTTTTCAGCAATCTGCTAAATTCAGCTAGGTAAAGAGCTGGCTCATCCACATACTCCAGAACATTGTGGCAAACGATAAGGTCAAAACGAGCACTTGGAATTTCCTTCAACAATTCCAGACTGCCTTGTAGTTGATGATAATGAAAATTCTGCTTCCGTTCTGCAATCATCTCATCATTTGGCTCTATGGCTGTTACCTGATTATTTTGTGCTAAAAAATCTGCTACCAAGCCAAAACCACTACCGAAATCCAGTACTTCCTTGTTTTTTATATGTGCTAGCTGAGCAAAGAGAATATCATAATAAAGCTTACCCCAAGGTTGGTTTAAAAATTCTTTGTAAGCTGTCACATCCATAAAATTCTCCTACTTATAATTAAACATTTTACTAGCTAGTTTATCACCAATATTTGGAAAAAGCGTATAAAGTTTGTGGGCTGCTTTCAGAGCGAAAGGCATCGTCAGCTCCCGTTTCTTCTTTCCAAAATTGTCCACAATTTGCTTAGCAACGACATCCGCTTCTAAAATATACTTATCAACTGCCTTAACATAACTACCGTCAGGGTCAGCTTTATCAAAGAAAGCCGTCTTAATTGGTCCCGGATTAACGGTGGTCACATAGACATTGTAGGGCATGAGCTCTAAGCGCAAAGCATTAGAAAAGCCAATTCCAGCAAACTTGGTAGCCGAGTAAAGACTGGATTTGGCACTGGCAATCAGCCCAGCTGTACTAACAAGATTGACAATATGCCCATGACCCGCTTGCTTCATCTGCTCTCCGAAAAGACGAGACAGATTCATCAGAGCAAACGTATTGGCCTCAAACATGGCATGAATATCTTCGTTGCTAATCTTGTCAAATTCCTCAAAAATCCCGTAACCAGCATTGTTGACTAGAACATCCACCTGAGCATACTTCTGGTAAATTTCTTCAGTAAAAGCTTCTAAAGCTTTGTAATCCGTAATATCCAACTCAACGAATTCACAATGTGCATGATTTGAATAAAGTTTTGTTAATTTTTCTTGACTGCGTCCCACTAAAATCAGCTGGTCATTTGGCAACAACTTCACCATTTCCTGAGCCACACCGCCACTAGCCCCTGTAATAACGATTGTTCGCATGTGTTCTCCTTATTTTTCTTCTAAAAAATCCGTTTGGTTTTCAACCTCAAAAACAAGCGTTTTTGTATTCAATAGACTAATGCTACAATGTTTGACGTGGAATAGATTGCTTTTATTCGTCCATTCTATCTGGTTCACTAAATGATAGATAATGTTGATCACTCCACCGTGTGTGACCACAATTTGTGTCTCATCTGAATCGTCATTTTCCTGCAAGAAGCGTTGAAACCAAGTTTTTATCCGTTGATAAAATTCTCTCGGACTTTCTCCATTTGGATAATGCTCGTCCATCGCAAGACTTCTAAAATAAAGATGAGGAAATTTTTGATCAGCCTCGCTATTTAACATTCCTGCCAAGTCACCATTATTCGTTTCTCGTAAGTTGCTTTCTTTTTCCAACGGTAGCTGAAGTTTCTTTGCTAAAATTATTGCAGTTGTCTCAGCTCTTTTTAAATCACTCGTAATAATTTTCTTAAAATGGTAGTTTTCTTTGTGTCGCTCTAAGTAATCCGCTAACATTTTTGCTTCCCTTTTTCCCTCAGGAAGCAAATCGAGCTGACTCCAGCCACCTCTGTGTTGATCAGAATCTTTCCCATGTCTGACAAATAATAGATTCATGAATTCCTTTCCTCTAGCTGATTCTCGCTAAAATTTCATAGTTCTACTTCTTCTAAATCCTTGACTAAGTGAACATTTTTAAAAATGGAACTGGCATCTCTGCGCATTTGACCTATATCTTTTGATAGAAAGCGTGCGCTAATATGATTGAGAAGGAGGCGCTTGACACCAGCTTCTCTAGCAATTTCTGCTGCCTGCATATTAGTAGAATGCCCGTGATTTTTAGCAATTTTTTCGTCCCCTTTACCATAAGTAGACTCGTGCACCAAAACATCTGCATTGACAGCCAGTCGCACGCTAGCATTCGTTTTACGCGTATCACCTAGAATAGTGATAATTTTCCCAGGTCGTGGAGCTGAAATGTAATCCGCTGCTATAATCTTTGTTCCGTCTTCTAGCACTACATCCTCTCCATTTTTTACCTTACCAAAGAGAGGCCCAAAAGGAAGCCCCGCAGCTTTTAACTTCTCGGCATCCAAGGTTCCCTCTAAGTCTTTCTGCATAATGCGATAACCCACACAAAAAATACTGTGGTCTAGCTTCTCGGCATAAACTGTAAATTTGTCAGTTTCCAAAATTTTCCCTAAGCTTTTTTCGTCAAACTCATGAAAATGAATCCGATAAGGCAGACGAGACCCTGACACACGCAGACTTGTCATGACAAAACTTTTGATGCCAACTGGTCCATAGATTTCAATATCAGTTTGCTCTTCATTGGCTTGAAATGCTCGACTGGAGAGAAAACCCGGCAGACCAAAAATATGATCCCCATGCAAATGGGTGATAAAAATCTTTCTAATCTTTCTAGGGCGAATCGTTGTCTCTAAAATACGATTCTGGGTTCCTTCACCGCAATCAAACATCCAGATTTCGTTGATTTCATCCAATAATTTCAAAACCAGACTGGATACATTGCGAGCCTTAGACGGCTGACCTGCTCCTGTACCTAAAAATTGTAGTTGCATATTATTCTCTCTATTTTTCTTTAATATAAATCATAGCAGAGCGATTCTGCGAGCGATAGTAAAGCTGACCAGAATAGTCTTGAGCCAACTGGATTAGCTCTTCCTGATTGTACCCTTCCAGTTTCAGGCGACCATCTGCTAGCTTATAAAGATCTGTCAGAGCAGAGAGCGGCTGCTTTTGCACTACTTCTTCAGAAATAGCTGGCATCATCCGAATGACATTTTCTTCTTCATAAACCAAATAGTGAGGAAAAATCTGAGCAATTTCAAAAAGCAGATCAGACTGAATTACCTCTGGACGTTCTGGAAAAATCAAACCAATCCCATCTTCGTTTTCAAAGCAGAAACCATAAGACTTACCTGAAAGATTCAGGCGGATAAAAGGTTTTTCCTCATCAAAGCTAGGGTGGTCGTTAAAAAGAGCCAATTCTTTACTTAATTCTAAAAAATAATCCGTTGCAGCTTCCGGACTCTTTTTTTGATAGAGTTCCGAAAAATACGCATTGATAACGCTAGGCGGTGGTGTGATAAAAGTCATTTTTTGCGAATCAGACAACCTGTCCAAAACCTTTCCTAGATAAACACGGTCTAAGCTCGTAAAACCGCCATATTTAAGTGCTAAATTGATATAATCAGTCATAAAATTCTTCTAGTCTCCATTTATTCTTTTCTGCTATGTAGCCAGAAATTGTTTCACTTTCTTCCAGATATTCTCTCTTATCAATGATTGCTAGGCTTTCTAATTCATGTAACTTATAAGCCTTGCTAGGGCTAACCTTGATACGAAAAGGGACAAAGAGTTCTCTCATCTTATTCAGCAGGGTCTCCTGCAAGACTGCTCTGCTATTTTCCTTTTTCGCCGAAATCAGGACATAGGGAGTTAAAGTTGGAGTAAAGTTCTCTGCTTTGTCCGCTTTATTATAGAGGGTCAAGCGAGGAATGTCTAACATATCCAAGTCCTTCATAATCGCCAAGACCGTTTTTTCATGTTCTTCGTGATTAGGGTCACTGGCGTCAATCACATGAACCAAAAGATCCACATTTTTGCTCTCTTCTAGAGTAGACTTGAAGCTAGATACCAATTCCGTCGGCAAATCCTGAATAAAACCAACTGTATCTGTCAATGTCACATTGAGTCTGCCTGTCAGATTGACACTTTTGGTTGTCGCATCCAAAGTAGCAAAAAGTTCGTCCGCCTCATATTGGCTCTTGTTCGTCAAGACATTCATTATGGTAGACTTCCCAGCATTGGTATAACCAATCAGACCGATTTTAAAAACACTAGAGTCCAGACGTTTCTCCCGTACAGTTGCGCGGTTTTTCTCTACAATTTTGAGTTGGCGCTCAATATCATGAATCTGATTGCGAACACTACGACGATTGAGTTCCAACTGACTTTCACCAGGACCGCGGGAACCAATTCCCCCAGCCTGACGGCTGAGCATAATCCCCTGCCCGACCAAGCGAGGCAAGAGATATTTGAGTTGAGCCAAGTGAACTTGAAGTTTTCCTTCATGACTTCTAGCTCGCATAGCAAAAATATCCAAAATCAATTGCATGCGGTCAATAACCTTAACCCCTAAAATTTCTTCCAAATTGATATTCTGGCGAGGTGTCAGACTATTATTGACAATAACGGTGGAAATTTCATCTGCTTCTACCATATGTTTGATTTCTTCTAATTTTCCAGCACCAACAAAAGTCTTGCTGTCATACTTCTCTCGTTTCTGAGTGTAAGAGGAAACTACCTGAGCGCCAGCAGTCTTGGCTAAACTGGCTAATTCTTCCATAGACATAGAGAAGTTTTCTATTCCCTGCAATTCTACTCCGATGAGGATCACTCGTTCCTGCTGTTTTTCTGTTTCAATCATTCAAAAATTCCTCTATATCCTGCATAATCCGCTCTTTGACATTCGGCTCTGAAACCTGATAAAAAGTAGCATTCATGCGATTTCTGAACCAAGTTAGCTGACGTTTAGCAAAGCGGCGAGTATTTTGTTTAAGTTTATTGATAGCTTCCTCTAAGGTCAACTCCCCAGCAAAGTAGGGGAAAAGTTCCTTGTAGCCAATTCCTTTGCTGGCTTGGACATGTGGATAGTTGTCATAAAGCCACTTCGCCTCTTCTAAAAGTCCAGCCTTTAGCATTAGATCCACTCGCTGATTGATACGCTCATAGAGAACTTCTCGGTCATCGTCCAGACAAATCAGCAGGGCTTCATAGTCAGGCTGTTTGTTTTCAAGTTCATTCCCCAAATGAGCAATTTCCAGCGCTCGCATAGCCCGCCTGCGGTTAATCTGGGGAATTTCCAATCCCAGCTCTGCTATTTTGCCAAATAATTCCTCATCAGCCAAGGTATCTAGTTCGGCTCGATAAGCTAAAATCTCTTCATGAGAAGCTAAACCGCCCAGATGATAGCCCTCCAGCAAACTTTGAATGTAAAGCCCCGTTCCGCCTGCAATAATCGGCAGTTTCCCTTTTGCTACAATCATCTCAACAGCAGCCTCGGCTTCTTTTACAAAGTCAAAGGCTGAATAAGACTCGGTCACTTCCCGAACATCTATCAAATAATGAGGAATCCCCTCCTGCTCACCTGGAGTGACTTTAGCCGTTCCGATGTTTAGTTTTCTATACACTTGCTGACTATCACCGCTAATAATCTCACCATTGAAACGTTTTGCGAGGTTTATACTGAGAGCCGTTTTTCCGACAGCAGTTGGTCCTACAATTACAATTATCTTGGTTTTCATCTTTTCCCTTGAAAAAAATTTAATTTTTCGTTACTATATATTATAACATAAATAAAGTTCAGAAAAGGAGAAATCTCATGGCTAAAGGATTTGTTAAAGGTGTTGTAACTGGCGTAGCTGGCACTGTTGCTGCTGTTGCAGGTGCAGTTTATACATTCAAGAAAAAAGTGATTGAACCTGAAGAAAAGAAAGCAGCTTTCATCGAAGAAAACCGTAAAAAAGCAGCTCGCAAACGTGTATCACACTAAAAACCATTCATTTCATATAAAAACTCCAATAGATAACTCACTAGAAAAATGAGTATCTGTTGGAGTTTTTTTACACGTTTTTTCTCATACTGCAACGGTCAGTTTTTTATTCATAACGCAAGGATTCGATTGGATCCAATTTAGAAGCCTTATTAGCTGGCAAAATACCGAAAACAATTCCGATAGTTGCAGAAAAAAGCACACTTCCGACAGCAGACACAGTCGTAATGGTAGGTGGAGCTCCGAAAAATGCATCCAAACTATGACCGATAGATGCCACGATAAGAGCTGCTAAAGCAAGCCCAATCAAACCGCCAATCGCTGTCAACACCATTGACTCAATGACAAATTGCATCAAGATATTGCCACGGGTTGCTCCAAGGGCTTTTCGAAGACCGATTTCACGGGTTCGTTCTGTCACTGATACAAGCATAATATTCATAACACCGATACCACCAACGAGAAGTGCTATCCCGGCAATCGCTCCAAAAACCACTTGCACAATGGCAACCTGACTTTGGATAGCAGCCAATTGACTGGCTTGATCAAACATCTGGTACTCGCCTTCTCTTACACCAGACAATTTTGTCATCAAGCGCGCAGCTGCACTTCCGTCTTTCAACACATCATCTAATTTTTTAACATGTACCACGACATTCATAATCTCAGCAACATTGTATTCAGCTGCCAACTGAGTGTTAGCCATTAATAAATTTCCGTTGTTCATATTGGCTAAGCGATTTCGCGTTTCATTCGGATCTTTATAAACCCCAATCACACGGTAATTATTAGATCCCAGCTGGACAATCTGATTGAGCGCCTTATCTGCACCTCCAAAAAGAATATCAGCTAGTTTCGTATCCAGTAATACAACTCTTGCAAATGTTTGATAATCATTTGATTTCAATGTCCGTCCTGCAACGATTTGGTATTTCTTTACCGTAAAGTAAGTGGAATTGATACCTGTTATAGGAATATTATCCGCCTTTTTCTTACCATAATTTACTGTAGCGGTTGTGTTATTTGTAACATAATAATTGTCAATTCCGCTAATATCATTAACCGCTTGCTTGACCCAAACTTCTTGGATTCGAGGCTCTTCTTCTGTCGAAACTGTCTCATCACCATTTCCACTTTCAGCATCGTCACGCATCTCTTGATACGTCATAACACCATCACCGTTTTTACTTCTCTTGTGTGAGTAAAATAAGGAAACATCTTGCTGGGCACCACCCAAAACATCTGTGAAGGCATTGGACATACCACTTCCTAGAGCCACAATAACCACAACAGACATAACACCAATGATAATGCCCAACATCGTTAAGAAAGAGCGCATTTTATGCCCCATAATGGAGTTGATTGCAAATTTCCAATTCTGCATCATGCTTCTCCTTTCTTACTGTCTGATGAGATGACACCGTCTCGAATAACGATTTGTCGTTTTGCAAAGGCTGCAATCTCAGGCTCATGAGTGACCATGATAATGGTTTTTCCTTCACGATTTAGCTCCGTCAGCAATTCCATAATTTGCTCACCCGTCTTGGTATCCAAGGCTCCCGTCGGCTCATCTGCTAAGATAATGGAGGGATGATTGACCAAGGCACGCGCAATAGCCACCCGCTGCTTTTGACCACCAGAAAGTTCTGACGGCAAATGGTGCATCCGCTTTTCCAACTCAACTTTTTTAAGATATTGCTCTGCTAAAGCTTTCCGTTTGGATTGAGAAACCCCTGCATAAATCAAAGGAAGTTCTACATTTTGAAGAGCATTTAATTTTGACAAGAGGAAGAATTGTTGGAAAACGAAACCAATCTGCTGATTACGCACTTTGGCTAGCTTTTTCTCACTGAGCTTGGCAACTTCTTCACCTTCCAAGTAATATTCGCCACTCGTTGGCCGATCCAGCATACCAATGATATTCATCAAGGTTGACTTTCCTGAGCCAGAAGGTCCCATAATCGCAACAAACTCACCTTCTTCAACTTCTAAATGAACATTTTTCAAAACTTGAAGCTCTTGATCTCCGTTGCGGTAACTTTTGCTAACATTTTTTAAATCAATGAGTTTCTTCATACGATTTCACCTCTTGACCGTCTTTCAAGCTATCTGTTGGATTGGTGATAACTTTACTATCTTTTGTCAAACCAGATGAGATTTCTTGATTTTTAGCATCTGCATTTCCCAGTGTTACTTGCACTTTTTTTGCAGTTCCTTTTTCTAATGTCCAAACATAGTTTTTATTATTTTCAGAAACAACACTGCTGACCGGCACTAAAATCCCTCTTGTATTGTTTTTTACTTCAACATTGACGGAAAATCCTTGCTTCAAATCACCAATTTCGCTTGTAATATCTACTGTATAAGGGTATTTTGCTCCTGAATTTGCAGTGCCTGCACCAGCTGCCGCTGCATTTTGACTGTCTTTTGGATAATTTGAGATATAGCTGATTTTCCCAGTCCATTTCTTATCTGGATAGACCTTGGACGTAATCGTCACTTCTT
This sequence comes from Streptococcus atopicus, assembly GCF_049166725.1. Taxonomy (NCBI): domain Bacteria; kingdom Bacillati; phylum Bacillota; class Bacilli; order Lactobacillales; family Streptococcaceae; genus Streptococcus; species Streptococcus atopicus. The sequence continues at coordinate 114,050 of NZ_JBMHFC010000002.1, read as the reverse complement.
GCCCGACTGAAAGATTTGCTAGATTATACTCTGATAGCTCTCCCTTTACTTGAAGGTTGCCGTTATTGACAATATGAACGAGTGTTTGATTAGTACCTGTCGTAGACTTAGAAACATCACGATTGACTTCTACTACAGTTCCATTATTTGTACTGGTGACAGTCGTTGCATCTAGTAGTGCCTGTGCTTTATTGACATTGTCCACAGCATCTGCGCGACTGTCCTGCAAATCGTTTAATTGAGAATCCACCGAACGTTGTGCAGACGCAGTTGTTTTATCATCTGTAGCCGCATCACCCGTCACATCAACAGTTGTTCCATACGTTTTCAAATCATAAATTTGGCGATCAATCTTGTTTAAAGCACGAACAGCAGTATCATATGTAGCTTGTGCTTCAACACTCTTGTATTGAACTAAGGTTTGTCCGGCTGTAACTTGATCTCCAACATTTACAAGAACATTATCCAAATCGCCCTTTGTCCCGTCATAGTAGACATATTGCTCATTGTTAGCCGCAACATTTCCTGACAGCAAAGCAGATGAAGCAACTGACCCTTCTTTTGCTTTCTGCACTTGAATCGTTTCTTCTTTATCTTTATCAGCAGTACTATTACCATTAAACAATAACATCGTACCTATCGCTCCTAAAACGACAACTACAGTTACACCAATCAAGCTGTACAACTGCCACTTTTTCAATTTTTTCATCTCTTTCTCCTCCTGATGAAAACGGTCTATTTTTTATATTATAACACATACGATTAAAAATAAGATAGCATCTATAAGAAATCCTTTACTCTTTTAACATCCGTCTACCTTCTTTCTAGTTATTTCATATTGTATTAAATATATAATACAATTGAATAATCAAGCCTTTTATCAATTTTTGTAGCAGATTTTTGCAATCATTTTCCAAAAACGTTACAATGATTTCATACTATAGATAAAAGGAGACTCGTATGAGAACATTTGACATCATTGCTATTGGGGGCGGTAGCGGAGGAATTGCGACCATGAATCGTGCTGGAGAACACGGTGCAAAAGCTGCCGTTATTGAAGAAAAGAAATTAGGAGGCACCTGTGTCAACGTCGGCTGTGTTCCTAAAAAAATCATGTGGTATGGCGCCCAGATTGCCGAAGCCATTCGCGATTATGGACCAGACTATGGTTTTACTTCGGATAATCAGCAGTTTGACTTTAAGACGCTTCGGAAGAATCGCGAAGCCTATATTGATCGTGCCCGCAATTCTTACAATACTAGTTTCAATCGAAATGGCGTTGAGCTGATTGAAGGTCGCGCCAAATTCATAGACCGCCATACAGTTGAAGTCAACGGCGAGCTTATCCAAGCCAAGCACATTGTCATCGCAACTGGTGCTCACCCTCATATTCCAGCAGTATCTGGAGCAGAATTCGGTGAAACCTCTGACGATGTTTTTGCATGGGAAGAACTCCCTCAATCCGTTGCCATTCTTGGTGCCGGCTATATCGCAGTTGAACTAGCTGTACTTCTTCATGCTCTGGGTGTAAAAACAGACCTTTTCGTTCGTCGAGATCGTCCTCTCCGCAACTTTGATTCTTATATCATTGATGGTCTTGTGGAAGAAATGAAGAAATCAGGTCCTACTCTACATACTCACAAAATACCAGAAAAGCTTGAAAAACTTGGAAACGGAGCGATTCGCATTACCTTCGAGGACGGAACGAGCCACACCGCTCAACACGTCATCTGGGCAACTGGGCGAACTGCAAACACCAAAGGGTTGAATTTAGAGGCGGCTGGTGTTACCCTAAATTCTCGTGGCTTTATAGCAGTTGACGAATTTCAAAATACAGCAACACCGGGTATTTATGCTCTAGGAGATGTTACAGGCGAAAAAGAATTAACCCCTGTTGCTATCAAAGCAGGTCGTACCTTAGCCGAACGCTTATTTAATGGAAAAATTGAAGCTAAAATGGATTATTCTAATATTCCAACTGTTGTCTTCTCTCATCCAGCGATTGGAACCGTTGGCTTGACCGAAGAGCAAGCAATCCAACAATATGGAACAGAAAATATCCATATTTACACTTCTAACTTTGCTTCCATGTATTCAGCTGTCACCCAACACCGACAACAAGCTAAGTTCAAACTCATTACAACTGGACCAGATGAGAAAGTCATTGGTCTCCACGCTATTGGCTACGGCGTTGATGAGATGATTCAAGGTTTTGCCGTTGCTATTAAAATGGGAGCTACCAAAGCAGATTTTGATGCGACTGTTGCCATTCACCCAACCGGATCAGAAGAATTTGTCACCATGCGTTAATCGTAGAGACGCTTCTCATAAATATCTTCCTCCCAGAGTTTTTCCAATTTTATCTCAATAGTCAGAATGGCTGCCAACGTCTCTGACTATTTTAGTTTACACGATAACTTCTTCTCATTCCATAACTTATTCTTTCATTTTATCCGCTAGGGAGTGGGACAGAACTAAAAATCGAAAATTTTTAGTTCGTAGTCCCACCCCCGCAAGGGTGATTAGGTGCTCTTCCGGTCTTGAAAAGCGAATGAAGAGCCCAATCACCCACTGCGTTATTCGTTTATTACTAAATCTGATAGAAGCTGGGACACTTTTTGCCTAGCCTTTCCTTTTTACTTTGATTTTTTAGTTGATAAAGATGTAAATTTTGTTATGATAATCTCAAAGCTATTTTACGAGGAGGTGCTTTTATGCAAAAGATAAAAACAATTCTGATAACCATCCTACTTATTTTCTTAAATGTCTTTGGACTAATTGCATTTTTGATATTATTCCTTCGCAGTAAAAATAAAAGAAAAGCAATATCGCGGAAAAAGTAACCATTTTGACAAAAAGGTAAATTCAGTCTTTCACCTTTTTATTTAACCCTTGACATTTTTCTTATTTATTTTATAATAGTTACCATATTACAAAATAAAGGGTTACAATTATGAAAAAATCATTTACACTTATTTTGCCAGCAATTGGCGCAGCTTTGATAGCCGTTTTTGCTCAAATTACCATTCCTATCGGTCCGGTACCTTTTGCTCTGCAAAATATGGCAATTGGCTTAGTGGCTACTATTTTTCATCGAAAAGAAGCTCTATTAGCGGTCGCTCTTTATCTTCTCTTAGGCGCTATCGGTCTGCCTGTCTTTGCAGGAGGAAACGGTGGATTTCAAGCACTTGTTGGTCCAAATGCAGGTTATCTCTGGTTTTATTTGTTCTACGCCCTAGTAACAGCTAGTCTAACTTCCAAAAATAGTAGCTTTTTGACGATATTTTTATCAAATCTACTCGGAGATGCTTTTGTTTTTGTCGGCGGTGTTCTTGGTTTAATGTTATTAGCAAGATTTAGCTTAGATAAAGCTATCACTGTTGGAATTATTCCTTTTATCCTACCAGATTTCATAAAACTCATCGTAATTAGTCTTGTTACTATTCCTATTTTTAAAAATTTAAAAAACCATCCTTACTTTAAGCTAATAAAATAAATATTTTACAAACAGTCTTAAAACTCGCTCATAGCATTATTTTTATATGACTCAAAAACTTTTTGCATTTTGTTCTTAACAAAAATAACTGATAGTCATATAATATTTTATATAAAAATGACCGGTGGTCACAAAAGGAGTTCACCATGCCTATTAGAAAAGCAGTCCCAAGCGATATTCCAGCACTCAATAATCTCTTAGAGCAAATCTTGCTTGTTCATCACAACGTCCGACCAGACATTTTCCAAGAGAGTGGTCGCAAATTCAACGATGAAGAGTTGAAAACACTGATGTCTCAGGAAAATACACCAATCTTTGTCTTTGAAAATGAAGAAGGAAAAATTTTAGGTCATCTCTTTTGCATCATTAAAGAACCACAAAGTCTCGCACAAACACCTATCAAAACGCTTTTTATTGAAGACCTTTGCGTTGATGAAAATGCTCGTGGTCAAAAAATTGGTGAGCAGCTCTGCCATTTTGCAGAAGAATTTGCCCAAGAAATTGGCTGTTACAACTTAACCCTTGATGTATGGAATGATAATGTCGCTGCCTTGCGCTTTTTTGAACGTTTAGATCTAAAGCCCCAACAAACAATCATGGAAAAAATTTTAAAGAAATAGGAAAAGTGCATGAGTAAGAGAGAAAACAACTGCAATACGAAAAACATGACTAGCCACAACCAAACAATAGGACTGCCCAAAATATTTTTGACTCTCTCTGCAGAAGAAACTACTAAAGGAGCTTTTTATAATGATTTCAAGAAAAATCTACTAAATACAAAAAACGGTTTAAGCCGTTTTTTTATACTCAATTCCAGCTGATTTTATGATAAAATTCCCTCTAAATTTACAATTATTTCTCTTAATTCTTTTTCAAGAATTTCAGGGCTAGCAGTAATGCTCATTAGTAAAGTATTTAAAGACTGCTCAAATTGATTAGGAAGAAGGTTCGCATGCGCTGCTGCATACGACATCATTCTCTTTTCACCGGGGTGGGTCAATTCATTAACTGCAAAAATAATGTCAAAATAAGATTCTAAAAAGGCTGCAATACGGTGATTGACACTGACAAGGTCTTTTCGTTTTGCTGCTTTTAAAATCTGCGTATCGTAGGACGGCAAATGTCCGGTTAACAAATTAAAATTTCGTGAAATGATATTGTCTTTTAATTTCGGAGGAAAAGGAACGTCAAACCGTTTTTTCAATTTTCCTAACTCTCCATTAGCATCATAAAGAATCTTGCAGGTTTTTAAATTGTGCCAGAAGCAGGTGGTGTAGCCATTTCCTGCTCGGCACTTTTCGACAACATTTTCAATATCTATCGCAAAATCACGAATGTTCCGATAAAGAATATCAATATCAATACCATTATTTAAGGTACAGTCGTCTTCCAATTCCCAAAATTGATTGCTTATTTCTATATAAGAACAATATTGGGTCAAAATCAACTTCCGACTGTCTTCATCTGGAATGCTCGTGCAGTAAATATATAAATCATAGTCCGAAGTCTCATCATAAGTTTCTCCGCTACGAGAGCCTCCTAAAGCAATCGCTGTCACTTCTGGTAAATTGGAAAATGCTTTCCAAAGTTGTGTAAAAACTGTCATTTTCTCCTCCGATATAAAACTTTTCCTTATTATACATTATATTGTTACAAGAAAAAACTCCTAAACTTCAATTTAGGAGCTTTTCACGTCTTATCGCACTTCTGCACCAAGCATTTCTTCAAGAGACTTTTGGATTTTTTCCATATAGCGAGCTACTTCCTCATCTTCTAGCGTATCCTCTGGATTTTGGAAAGTCAAAGTGTAAGCCATGGACTTCATACCAAGCCCAAGTTTTTCACCTGAGAAGACATCAAACAATTTAATATCTGTCAAACGCTTCACACGAGCAGCTTCAATAGCTTCAACGACTTCTTTGTGACTGATTTCTGCTTTAAGAAGCAAAGCAATATCACGTGTTACAGCTGGAAATTTAGTAACTTCTACAAATGGTTTTGCTGGTTGAATTGCTTGTTCAACCGCTGTCAAGCTGACTTCTGCTACATAAGTTTCTGGAATATTATAGGCTTTAACAACTACTGGATGAACTTGACCGACAAACCCAATGACTTGTCCGTCTAGTGAAATAGTCGCTGTACGACCTGGATGCATACTAGTTAATGCTTGCGTCGCTGTGTACTCTACTTTTAGACCCAGACGGTCAAAAAGTGCCTCTAAAATTCCTTTTACATAAAAGAAATCAACTGGTATAGCAGATGTTTGAAAATCCTTTTCAGTAACCAAACCTGTCAAAGCAAAGGCAAAGCTGTTAATTTCAGTCGGCAATTCTTCCTGTGGATTCCCCTTTTGCTCGAAGACTTTTCCGATTTCATACAGAGCCAAGTCCTTATTTTTACGTGCTACATTATAGGCAACGGTATCCAAAATGCCAGCTACCATATTTTGACGAAGGACACTACGATCTACTGTCATAGGCCACATTAACTCTGTCAAGTTACTTGGGTTGGTGCTGAATTGCACAGCTTTTTCAGGAGTGGTCAAAGCATAGGTGATAACTTCTGTCAGACCAGCACCTTCTGCTACTGTGCGAACCTTGCGGCGGAGTTTTTGGGTTTCTGTCAATTCACCAGCTGTTCCGTCATCTTTAGGCAAGGTTGCTGGTAATTTATCATAACCATAGATACGCGCAATCTCCTCATAAAGGTCTGCTTCAATATGAATGTCCCAACGACGGCGTGGTACGCTGACTGTGAATTCCTCTGCATTGCCAGTAAGACCAAAACCAAGACGGCGGAAAACATCTTCAATATCTGTATAAGTTAATTCCGTTCCAAGTACACGATTGACATCTGCCAATGTTGAAACAACTTCAACATCTGATGTGTCCACTTGACCTGCTGAGATGATACCGGCTTGTACCGTTGCACCTGCAAGATCTGCAATCATACTAGCCGCAGCATCTAGAGCTTCTGTTACTGTCGCTAGGTTAATTCCTTTTTCAAAACGAGAAGATGATTCTGAACGAAGATTGAGACGCCCGCTCGTTTTACGAATGGAGGTTCCGTCAAAAACTGCTGCTTCAAGCACTACACGGCTTGATTGAGGAGAAATTTCCGTTGCAGCTCCACCCATGACACCAGCAAGAGCGACTGGCTTATCTGCTACTGCAATCACAAGATCGCTCGTTTCTAATTCGCGCTCTTCATCATCAAGAGTTACTAATTTTTCACCCGCATGCGCTTCGCGCACCACAATTTGATTGCCCTTAAAAGTATCTAAATCAAAGGCGTGCATTGGTTGACCAAAGTAAAGCAAAATATAATTTGTCACATCTACTACATTGTTGATAGGACGAATTCCTGCATTCATCAGCAGATTTTGAAGCCATTGCGGACTTGGAGCAATGGTTACATTTTCCAAAATACGTGCTGCATAAAAAGGCGCCTTATCCGTTTCAATCGCAACAGAGAGTTGTTCTGCAGCTTGCTCTTGTGCTTCTAACAACGGAAAATCTTTAAAATGAACTGACTTGTCGTAGATAGCTGCTACCTCATACGCTACTCCACGCATTGAAAGCGCATCTGCACGGTTCGGTGTGATAGAAAGCTCAATAATTTCATCATCTAAGTCAAGGTAAGGAAAAACGGAATCCCCCGGCACAGCTTCTTCTGGCAGGATTTGAATGCCATCGGAAAATTCTTTTGGAACAACCGAGTCCGAAATGCCTAATTCTCCAAGAGAACAAATCATTCCAAGGGATTCTAAACCACGGATTTTTCCTTTTTTAATCTTATAATTATCTGCAATACGAGCTCCTGGAAGAGCTACCATAACCTTGATTCCTGCTCGTATATTTGGAGCACCGCAAACGATTTGTCGAAGCGCTTCTTCTCCAACATTCACTTGACAGACATGGAGATGTGTTTCAGCTACATCTTCACAGCTAATCACTTCACCAACTACAATTTTTGACAATCCCTCAGCAGGAGAACTGACCCCTTCTACTTCAATCCCTGTCGTTGACATTTTTTCAGCTAATTCTTCACTTAGCACATCTACATCAACTAGTTCTTTTAACCATTTATAACTTACTAGCATAATTCATCTATATGAGTGCATAGAAATCTTTGAGAACTATTGTTTCTGCTCAAAAATTTTGCCTCATATTACTTCCTTTCTTTTTGAGGCTGGGACAAGTGCCCAAGCCAAGTGTTTTTTCGCTTAATTTAATTCTTTCCGAATGAGCCAGTCAATATCAACCGTTTCACCAGTCGCATACTCATGCTCACTAAAACGTTCAAAACCATATTTAAAGTAAAAGTTTTGCGCTTTGAAATTCTTTTCCCAAACACCTAGCCAAATCCACGAAAACTTTCGTTTAGTAGCTTCTTGCATGGCAAAATTAAACATTTCCTTGCCAAAGCCCTGTCCTTGATAAGGTTTCAAAACATAAATCCGATGAACCTCAAAAGCATTCTCCATTGAGTGTTCTGATTCTACTGGCTCAGTCTGTGCTTGCCCCCAGTTAAATTTGAGAAAGCCAACAATCTTTTCTTTCTCATCTAGTGCAAAATAAGTCTCCGACTCTACTTGCGCCAAATCCTTCTGAATCTGCTCAAGGGAGAGTTCATGAGTAAAATAATCTTGCATATCTTTCACTTTGATATAAGGGCCGAAAGTTTCTTGATAAGTTTGCACTTCCAGTTCTCGTAGAACTTCAACCTGTCCTTCTTTTACTTTTACTAACATAGCATTTATTTAAATTGTTCTGAAAAACGAACATCACCTTGATAGAAGCCACGAATATCATTGATACCGTAGCGCAGCATAGCCACCCGTTCTTGACCCAGTCCAAAAGCAAAGCCAGAATAAACATCAGCATCAATGCCACTCATTTCAAGGACACGAGGGTGCACCATTCCAGCTCCCATAATTTCAATCCAGCCAGTCTTTTTGCAGACATTGCAGCCTTGCCCACCGCATTTGAAGCAAGAAACATCCACCTCAACAGATGGCTCTGTAAACGGGAAGTAAGATGGACGCAGACGAATGCTGCGGTCTTCTCCAAACATCTTTTGCACAATGAGCTGCAATGTCCCTTGAAGGTCTGCCATAGAAATATTTTTTCCGACAACCAAACCTTCAATTTGATGAAATTGATGAGAATGCGTCGCATCATCTGTATCACGACGGAACACACGTCCTGGCGAGATCATTTTTAGAGGCCCTTTAGAAAAATCATGAGCATCCATAGCACGAGCTTGAACTGGGCTGGTATGAGTACGCAGCAAAATTTCTTCTGTAATGTAGAAAGTATCCTGCATATCACGTGCTGGGTGGTCTTTTGGTAAATTCATTCGCTCAAAGTTGTAATAGTCTGTTTCAACTTCAAAACCATCTACGACTTGATAGCCCATACCGATGAAAATATCTTCAATTTCTTCACTTATTTGGCTAAGAACATGACGATTCCCAGCAGAAATTTTCCGGCCGGGAAGGGTGACGTCTACAGACTCACTCGCCAACTGATTGGCAACTTTTTGTTCTTCCAGTAACTTTGCCGATTCTTCAAAAGCAGCAGTCAACACATCTCGTGCTTCATTGACATGTTTCCCGATAATCGGACGCATATCAGCAGAGACATCTTTCATACCTTTTAAAATTTCTGTTAAAGAGCCTTTCTTTCCAAGGACAGAAACACGCAGATTCTGCATTTCTTTTTCATTTTCAGTTGAAATTTTTTTCAGAGACGCCAGCGTTTCTTCTCTAAGCTTATTTAATTGTTCTTCAATGGTTGCCATAATTCCTCCAAATATAAAAACCGCATGCCAAACTCCATAAGCGGAGCGTTGACACGCGGTACCATCCGTTTTTATCTGGTTTTCCAGACCTTAATTTTCAATCCTTTTGCAAGTGAATTCACCTAGATTCCATCTAAAGAGCTCTCAGTCTCTGGCTCTTCTCCCTGTCAAACTTCCCCCAAGCTACTAGTCTTGCGGATTCTTATTTAATTAATTGGTATTATACCAAATTTTATAGGACTTGTAAATAGACCTTGTTTAAAAATGCAATCGTACTCAACATACATTACAGGCAGCAGTCAATTCTATACTAGCTCGCTCAAGTATTCGTAGCGCTCATATTTCTCCAAAAGTAAATCGTTTTTGCCATCCAGTTCTTTTTGAAGTTCAGCGAGTCGACCGAAGTCCGAAGCATATTCCTGCATTTCCCGCTCAATAGCTACAATTTCCTCCTCAAGCTTCTCTATATCTCCCTCAATAGACTCCCACTCCTGTTTTTCAAAGTAGCTTAAGCGCTTCTTTTCCTCTCGCACTTTAGCTACTTTTTCCTTTTCAGGTTGTTGGGAAATGGCAGATCTCTCTAGCTCAAACGCCTTTTCATCCAGATAATCAGTATAATTGCCGAAATATTCTCTGATAATTCCCTCTTCAAAGGCTAAAATCTTATCTGCTACTTTATCAAGGAAATACCGATCGTGACTAACAGTCATAACTGGGCCAGCAAAGCTTTGCAAAAAATTTTCCAGCACCGTTAATGTCGCAATATCTAAGTCATTAGTCGGCTCATCCAACAGCAAAACATTCGGCTTTTCCAACAATAACTTGAGAAGGTAAAGCCGTTTTTTCTCTCCTCCGGACAATTTTTCAATTAAAGTTCCATGAGTGGAGCGAGGAAAGAGAAATTGTTCTAGCAGTTCAGCAATAGATGTCGTCCCCACAGATGTCTTAACTTCTTCTGCGACTTCCTGCAAGAAATTGATAACGCGTTTAGACTCATCTAATCCTTCAATTTGCTGTGAAAAATAAGCCACACGAACTGTCTCGCCAATCATAAGTTGACCAGATTGAGGTGCTAATTTCCCAGCAATCAGATTGAGCAAGGTCGATTTTCCAACACCATTATCCCCCACAATCCCAATCCGATCTTTATTTTGAACTAACAAATTGAAATGAGAAAGAATCTTCTTGTCACCATAAGCAAAGTCCACATCTTTAAATTCAATCACTTTCTTCCCAATCCGACTGGTCTCGAAATTCATTTCTAAGTCTGTCTGAGTCGCTTGATCAGATAAATCCTTTTTCAAATCTTGAAAACGATTGATTCGAGCTTGCTGCTTGGTTGCTCTGGCCTGTGGCTGACGGCGCATCCAGGATAATTCCTGCTTATAAAGTTGCTGCTTTTTATGGAGAAGGGCAGCATCTCGCTCGTCTTGTTCTGCCTTTAAACGAACATAATCTTGATAATTTCCTTGATATTCAAGCAAATCTCCGCTGTCCAATTCAAAAATCCGCGTCGAAATATGATCTAGAAAATAGCGGTCATGGGTAATGAAAAGAACCGTTTTTTTGGAATTCTTCAAAAAATTCGTCAGCCATTCGATACTATCAATATCCAAATGATTTGTCGGCTCATCAAGGAGCAATAAGTCATCGTTTCCTAACAAGACTTGCGCCAATTGCACGCGCCGTCGTAAACCACCCGACAGGTCGCCGACCTTAGCAGATAAGTCGTTCAAACCTAGCTTCGACAAAACAGTCTTAACTTGACTTTCAATTTCCCAAGCTTGAAGAGCATCCATTTCAGCCATAATTTTCTCTAAACGAGATTGATTGCTTTCATCATAGTTAGACAGCAATAGCTCATACTCACGAATGAGCTGCATTTCTCGCAGATTGCTAGATAAAACCGTATCTAGTACCGTTTTGTCGTCATCAAAGTGCGGTTCTTGGGTTAAGTAGCCAATCTTATAGCCCGATTTAGCAGAAAAAGGATTGACATCCCCGTCAAATCCAGATTTTCCAGACAGGACATTTAAAAGAGTCGTTTTTCCAGTTCCATTGACCCCAATCAAGCCAATCCGATCCAAACCATGAATAATAAAGGAAATATTTTTAAAAACAGTCTTATCTCCCACCGTTTTAGTCAACTTTTCAACAATAAAGTCACTCATCTTCTCTCCTCTACAAAAGCTAAAATAGCCTCCAGACGGTTGTCCAAGACACCATTCACAATAGCTATCTCAATCTCAGTCAAGAGCTGTCCTAAAGCAGGCCCCGGCTTAAAACCAAACTCTTTGATTAACAGGCCACCATTGACGACAATTTCATGTTTATCATGAATCGTTAGTGAATCATAAGTAGAATGAATTTTTTCAAAATCAACCGCTAATCCCTGTGCTTGACGAATTTCTTCTGCTTGTATCATCAGGTCCAGTTCAAAACGATAGCATTCTTCCTTATCCAGAAAATGCCTTTGGCGGATAGTATAAATCGTGACAATTTGCTCTACGCGCTTTTGAAATTCATTTGAAGTTTTCCAATGTTTGAGGAATTTTTTAACATTATTTACTTGAAGAACCATTAAAAGAGTAGCCCAGGCTTGCTCTGAACTCGTAAATTGAAAATCTGCTTTAACATCAAACATTGTTTTCAATTGTGATTGGCTGCTGCGCATGTCAGGTAAATAGTCCGTTGCACCACTGGCAAGCAGACTTTTCAATCCTTTACGCCAATAAGACGCTGTCAGTAGTTTGTCAAATTCAATGAAAGTCCGCTCCACAGAAATTTTTTCTAATAGCGGCGCGCACAGTTTCATAGCCTGAAATGTGTCTGTGTCCAAGTCAAAACCTAAAGCTGCCTGAAAACGAAATCCTCGCATGATGCGCAGAGCGTCTTCGTTGAAACGTTCCGAAGGTGTTCCTACAGCACGTAAAATCTGATTTTCTAAATCAGCTAACCCTGCAAATAAATCAATCACATTCCCTGCTTCATCCAAAGCCAAAGCATTGATCGTAAAATCGCGCCGTTTTAAATCTTCTTCGAGAGAACGAACAAATGTGACATGGCTAGGTCTGCGATAGTCTACATAGATATCCTCTGTCCGAAAAGTCGTCACTTCGTATTCATGATTGTCTTCTAAGACTAAAACTGTCCCATGCTCAATTCCGACATCAATCGTTCGCTCAAAAATACGTTTGGTTTCTTCTGGATAACTGGAACTTGCAATATCCACATCATGAATCGGTCGATTCAATAAAGCATCGCGGACCGAACCACCGACAAAATACGCCTCAAAACCGGCATTCTTAATCTTCTTTAATACTGGTAAAGCCTCCTGAAATTCAGAAGGCAGATTTTTTAATCTCATAACAAATATTCCAATCCGTAGACAAGCTCTTTTTTCTTGACCACTTCCTTAATACCTAAATTCACCCCCGTCATGAAAGACTTACGATCGTACGAATCATGACGAAGTGTCAGTCCTTCACCTTGACCGCCAAAGATGACTTCTTGATGAGCCACCAAGCCTGGCAAACGAACCGAATGAATGCGCATGCCGTCCATTTCTGCACCACGCGCTCCTTGTAATAACTCTTTTTCATCCATTGCACCCTGATGCTTCTTGTGGCGAACCTTGCTAATCAATTCAGCTGTTTTAATCGCTGTGCCGCTCGGCGCATCCTTTTTCTGATCATGATGTAATTCAATGATTTCCACATCTGGAAAATATTTAGCTGCTTGCGTTGCAAATTGCATCAAAAGAACCGCTCCCACAGCAAAATTAGGAGCAATCAAGCCTCCCAGCTCTTTTTGACGAGAAAGCTCAACTAACTCTTTGATTTCATCCGATGTAAATCCAGTCGTTCCGACCACAGGCGCAAAGCCATGCTCTAATGCAAAACGAGTATTTTCATACGCTACTTTAGGAGTTGTAAAATCAACCCATACATCCGCTTCTATGCTGCTCAAATCTTCTTTCTGATTAAAAACGGGAACACCAGCTACTTCTCTTTCTGGAGTGAACGGATCAAGCAGTCCAACGAGCTCTAAAGCAGGATCTTCTGTCACCATGTTATAAGCAGCTTGTCCCATTTTTCCTTTGAAACCAGCAATAATGACCTTTATACTCATGGAATTCTCCTTAAACAATCGGAATATAAGCTAAGGCAATACTTCCATCACCCAAGTGAGTTCCAATCACACTACCAAATGTCGCAATTGGAATCTCTCCGGAAATACCATCTTCTAACAACAATTGATGTAAATGTTCTGCTTTTTCCAAAGCATTTCCATGAATAATCATCACTTGGTAATTTCCTTGTGCAGTTTGCTCTTTGACAATCTCAATCAGGCGTTTCGTAGCTTTTTTCTCGGTACGAATCTTTTCATAAACCTCAATGACACCCTCGTCATTAAAGTAAAGAATTGGTTTGATACTGAGCAAGTTTCCCAGAATTGCAGCACCGTTCGACAAACGACCGCCCTTTACCAAATGATTTAAGTCATCTACCATGATAAAAGCGCCAATTCCTTTGATTTGAGCGTCAAGATTGCTCAGAATTTGCTCAAACGCTAACCCTTGCTCAGCCCAATTCAAAATATGCTCCACCATCATTCCAAGCGGCGCACTTGTGATTTTTGAATCTGGAAAACCAATTTCTAAACTTGGAAATTCATCTTTCAAATACTGAATATTTTGATAAAAGCCAGAAATGCCACTTGATAAAAACAATCCAATGACATGAGTATAACCTTGCCCTTCTACTAAAGACAGGGTGTTCACTAAGCTAGCGATACTCGGTTGGCTAGTTTTTGGCAATTCACTAGAGGCTGCCATTTTTTGATAAAATTCGCTAGCAGAAAGATTCTTTCCTTCGATGTACTCAACCCCGTCAATACTAACGGGAATATCTAAGACAAATAAATGCTCATTTTCGATGACTTTGCTATCCAAATATGCTGACGAATCAGTAATTACGGCTAATTTCATGCATTAAAACTCCAAATTGATACCTGGTAAATCCAAGGCGATTTCTGTTACTTCATAGGTCAAACGATTTAAGACGGACAAACTTGGACGAGCAAGTTGTTCTACTTCGTCCTGCTCAAATTCACTTGGCTCATTGACAATTTGTCCCATAATATGATTGACTTGTGAGATTGTTCCACTAATTACAAAAGCATCAAAGACAATCATAAAACTCACAATTACAACGATAGAGGTCACTTTCCCTTCCTGATCCTGATTTAATAATTGAAAATTGACGTCCACTTTCGTTTCTGGCGTTCCGTTTTCTTTTTCCCACTCTAAATTACGTGCGTCATAGTGATATTGACTGACAAATTCTTTTTCGCGTTGTAATTCCATTTCATTTCTCCTCAAAATATGCGTTATTAAAATTATATCATATTTTCCAGCGCCTGACTATTTTAATCAGTATGAAAATCATCTCCTTTCAATCTTTCTTTTAGATTAAAAAAGGAGCTGGAGAATTTTTCTCCAACTCCTAGAACGATGAAACTCATCATTATTTATTCAATGGTTTGCGAAGCGCTCCGAATAACACACCACTTACAATTGCGCCAATCAAGATGAAGATGATATAGAGAAAGGCATTTGAAGTAAGTGCAATAACGAAGATACCTCCGTGCGGTGCCATGAGTTTAATACCAGCCATGCCGACAAGTGCGCCTGCTAAAGCTGAACCAACCATAAAGCTTGGAATGGCACGGGCAGGGTCAGCAGCACCAAATGGAATAGCACCTTCCGTGATGAATGAGAGACCCATAACAATGTTTGTTAAACCTGAATTGCGTTCTTCTTCGGTGAATTTGTCTTTGAATAGAAGGGTTGCGACAAAGACTGCAAGAGGTGGAACCATACCACCAGCCATAACTGCTGCCATTACAACTGAACCACCTGTTGAAACAGTTGCTGCAAGAGTTCCTGTACCAAAGATATAAGCCGCTTTGTTGAAGGGACCGCCCATATCAATAGCCATCATACCACCTACAACGAGTCCAAGGAGGACAGCTGAACTACCAGATAAGCCTTCTAGGAAACTATTCAAGCCAGTATTGATAGCTGCCATTGGAATATTCACCAACAACATCAAGAAGCCAGTTAGCAAGGTTCCCAACAGTGGATAAAGTAGAATGGACTTGATACCCTCAAGCGACTTTGGAAGACCACTCAAGACTTTTTTAAGGAAGTTTACAACGTAACCTGCAAGGAAACCACCCACTAGAGCTCCAAGGAAACCAGAAGGTACACCAGCAAGTGCAAGAGTTGCTTTCCCACCTTCAGCAAATGGAATTTTACCAAAAGCAAGACCTGCTGAAGCCATACTACCTGCTACAAAACCTGGTGCTAAACCTGGCTTTTCAGCGATAGAATAAGCGATATAACCAGCCAGTACAGGAAGCATAAAGCCAAAGGCCAAACCACCAATATTCTTAAACATTGCTGCCAACTCATGATAAGTACCGAGATTTGCTAATTGATCTTTTGGCACTCCCATTGCTTGGTCAATCAAGAATGCCACCGCAATCATGATACCACCACCGATAACGAATGGAAGCATTTGGCTAACACCACTCATCAAGTGTTTGTAGAATCCACCTGCTGCATTTGTTGAAGAGGAGGCAGCTTTTTTATTGGCTGCATGATACACTTCTGCTTTTCCTGATAGTGCTAAGTTAATCAACTCTTCTGTCTTACGAATACCGTCAGCAACTGGGCGGTTAATCAATGGTTTACCGTCAAATCGATCCATTTCTACAGCTTTATCAGCCGCAATAATAACCGCTTTTGCTTTTTGAATATCTTCTGCTGTCAGTTTATTTCCGATACCACTAGCACCGTTGGTTTCAACCTTGATGCCAACGCCCATTTCAGCAGCTACCTTTTGAAGAGCTTCTTGCGCCATATAAGTATGTGCAATTCCTGTTGTACATGCTGTTACCGCAACAAGGAAATCACCATCTTTGGTTGCTGGTGCTACCGTTGCGGGCTCTGCTGCTTTATAAGACGCTTGGTCAAATAACGCAATCACTTCGTCTGGTGAAGTCACTTGACGAAGTTTATCTGCAAATCCATCTTTCATCAGATATTGGGACAATTCTGCAAGTGCAGCCAAGTGAGTATCATTCGCTCCTTCTGGTGCAGCAATCATGAAGAACAAATCTGTCGGTTGCCCGTCTAAACTTTCATAATCCACACCCTTGTTTGATTTTGCAAAAAGAACGGTTGCTTCTTTGACAGCCGCATTTTTACTGTGTGGCATGGCAATTCCGTCCCCTAAACCTGTTGAGGTTAAAGCTTCACGAGCCAAGATTCCTTCTTTGAATGTTTCAAAATCCGTCACATAACCACGGTCAACTAAACTATGAATCATTTCATCAATAGCAGCTGTTTTTTCAGTTGCTTGTAAATCAAGCAACATCACATCTTTTCTCAGTAAATCCTGAATTTTCATATTTTTTCTACCTCTACTTTTTCATACGTTTCGTTAATAAAAGCGGCTGTTGCCAAGTCATCAGAGAAAGTCGTTGCCGTTCCGCAAGCTACTCCCCATTTGAAGGCTTCAACGGCATTTCCTGAACGAACAAATTCGCCAGTAAAGCCTGCAACCATTGAGTCACCAGCTCCGACAGAATTTTTTACGATTCCCTTGATTGGTTTTGCAAAATAAGCTCCGTCCTTTGTTACCAAAAGCGCACCGTCGCCTGCCATAGAAATAATGACATGTTGCGCACCTTTAGCTAGAATTTCACGAGCGTATTTCTCAATCTCATCCAAATTTTCCAGCTTCACTCCGAAAATATCACCCAGTTCATGATTGTTTGGTTTGACCAATAATGGCTGAAATTCCAGTGAATCAATAAGTGTTTGTCCCTCGAAATCACAAACGACTTGTGCTCCAGTTTGTCTCGTCAGGCTAATTAACTCTTTGTAGACGACATTTCCTAAATTTTTATTGCTTGACCCTGCAAAGACAACTGTATCTTTCTCTGACAGCCCCGAAAGAATATCTTTTAATGCTGCCAATTGCTCTGGTGAGACGGTCGGACCCGTTCCATTGATTTCTGTCTCAGCATCTGCTTTAATCTTGACGTTGATACGCGTATCCTCTGACACTTGGACAAACTTGGTCGCAATCGCTTCATTTTCCAAGGTATCAGTAATAAATTTTCCAGTAAAGCCACCAATAAAGCCAGTCGCTGTATTGTCAATTCCCAAACGTTTGAGCACACGACTGACGTTGATGCCTTTGCCACCGGCAAATTTATCATCGCTCTCCATACGATTCACGCTTCCAACATTGACCTTATCCAAACGGACAATATAGTCAATAGAAGGATTAAGCGTAACAGTATAAATCATACTTCAATAACCTCCGTTTTTTCTTTTATCTTTTCCAATTGCTCACTGGCACAAGCACTGGTAATAATACTTGCACGTTTGATAGGTGCGACTTTCACGAAAGAGGTCTGACCGATTTTTGAGGCGTCAGCTAAGATATAAGTCTGTTTGGCGTTTTCAAGAATCGCTCGCTTGACTGCTCCTTCTTCCATATCAGGCGTTGTATAGAAATTTTCATCAATCCCATTCATACCAATAAAAGCTTTATTGAAATTCAACTGACCGATTTGGTTCAAAGCAACCCCCCCGATACTAGCATCTGTTGAGCTTTTGACAACCCCTCCGATAATAACCGTTGGAATGTTTTTCTCAACTAATTTTGTAGCATGGTGAATGGAGTTGGTCACAACCGTCATATGTTTGCTTGAAAGCTCATTGATTAACAATTCATTTGTCGTTCCAGCATCAATAAAAATGACATCCTGTTCTTGTATCAATTCCGCTGCTTTTTGAGCAATTCGTAATTTATCTTGAACGTTTTTGATAGATTTTTCTTGATTGCTTTCTTCCTCTTGAAGAAAATGAATGCTTTCTGCTCCACCGTGAATCCGACGCAGTTTTCTTTCATCTTCCAATTCATCTAAATCTCTGCGCACTGTTGATTCAGACGTATTTAACAAACGAACTAAGCTATCCAGAGAAACAACTTGATGACGATTGATTTCCTCTAAAATTACCTGTTTGCGTTCTGATTTTAAGATAGACCTCACCTCTTCCTGCAATCGTTTACAGATTTATTATACACCAATTCATTTCAAAGTCAAGCATTTTCTTTCAAAAACTATCACTTTTTTAATAAAACAGCAAAATGCAATAAGAAAAGGCTGAAATTCGCATTCAACCTTTTCTTTTCTATACTGTTATACTGTAGCTTTGATTGCTGCTTCAACAGCTGCTTTTTCTTTGTCAATCAAATCAATACGAGCGGAAATTTCTTTGATTCCCATGCTGATGTTACGGCTAATTGCCAAATCAGATAATTGTGGTTCAAAGAAGGCCTTGTATTCTGCCAAGCGTTCACGCGTTTTAAAGATATTTGCTGGATAAATGACAAATTTGTCAAAGCTCATATCTCCGCCAAGAGCCGCCTTGATCCAATCCCAGTTTTCACGCGCCCAAGTCCAAATCGTTCCCTGAGTAAAATCATGTTGCAAGAAAGTCAGATACCAACTCATGGCCAAGTCTTGTGGCTTCACAACATCTTTATTTTTCCATTCTTTTAAAAGACGTGTCAATGTTGCTTCACTCTTCGTATAAGACAGAGCCGAAGCCAATTGACGTTGGAAGTTGCCATCAACCGTTGCAATGTAGGTTGCTAGATAGTTATCAGTCAATTCTGCTGTCTCATGGTGTTTGATTTGGTTAATCAAAATTTGCAAACGAGTGGCTGCTGGAAGTTTTTCCAAGTTTTCTTGATGCGCTTCAAAGATTTGGCTCGCTTTTTGGCTCGCTTGTTCATCATCAGCTGCAATCATATTTGCCACAACAATTTGACGTACCAATTCATCTTCATCTGTTTCACCGTCTTTCGCTTCAAAGCCAAGTCGGTCAAAGTTATCTTCATTCAGCTTAACGAGTAATTTTTTAAAGGCTGCCTCTGTTTCTGTTCCTTCATCCACAAAAGTCCGCAAGCTATTTAGTACAGCCTTCACAGCAGATACTACAAGATAAGACTTTTCATTGGTCAATTTTTCGATAACTGGGATTAAGTCTGCAAATGAAACAAAACCAGCTTCAGCCAATAAACGACGTTCTTGCACCACTTGTAGCTTACTTGTATTATCCAAGTTCGTAATAGTTGCCAAAATATTATCCAACAATTCACCTTGATAATCAGTGATGTAATGCGCAGTATTTTCTGTATTGAAGCGAAGCGCTCCTTCATTTTGTGCTGCTAGAGCTGCATAATTCGGAATTTCAAGCGTTTCGGTTTCTAAAGTATCTGGAATACCTGTCCAATTGCTATTTAACGGTACAACCCATAGACGGCCTTTTTCTTCTTTTTCTCCAATAAAGAATTGTTTTTGAGAAATTTTGAGAGTGTCATCTTCCACAACCGCTGTCAAAACAGGATAACCGGGTTGTTCTAACCACGAATCCATGAAGGCTGCCACATCACGCCCTGAAGCTGCACCGAGAGCATTCCACAAGTCGCGACCAATCGTATTACTGTATTGGTGTTTTGCAAAATAAGCATTCAAGCCTTTTGCAAAATCTTCATCTCCTAGCCAACGACGAAGCATGTGCATAAGACGACTTCCTTTAGCATAAACAATCGCTGGGTCAAATAACGTATTGATTTCGTCTGGATGTTTTACTTCCACATGGACAGATTGAACACCGTCAGTCGCATCCCGTTTTAGAGCCAGAGGGACACCACCTGTTTGGAAATCCTCAAAAATGTTCCATGTTGGCTCAATGGCATTCACACAGACATATTCCATCATATTGGCAAAACTTTCATTGAGCCAAAGGTCATCCCACCACTTCATTGTAACCAAGTTACCAAACCATTGGTGAGCCAATTCGTGAGCAATCACAAGAGCTACTTGCTGACGGCTTGTAACAGTTGAGTTTTCATCTACTAAAAGATAAACTTCACGATAAGTGACCAAGCCCCAATTTTCCATAGCTCCTGCAGAAAAGTCTGGCAAAGCTACATGCAGAGATTGAGGAATCGGATATTTTACTCCATAGTATTCTTCATAAAAATCAATAGAGCGAACTGCAATATCTAAGGCAAATTCCAAATTTGAAGCAGGGTGAGCTTTGGTAGAGTACACACCGACCAAGGTACCATTCTGCGTTTTTGCTGTAACGCCCTGCAAATCACCAGCCGCGAACGCCAAAAGATAAGACGACATGCGAGGAGTTGTTGCAAACTTCCAGATGCCAGTTGCTTTTCGATTTTCTACATCAACTTCTGGCATATTTGAAAGTGCGATTTCTCCTGCTTCTTGGTCAAATTTCAAAGAAAGATCAAACGTAGCTTTTGCTTCTGGCTCATCTACACTTGGAAAGGCTTCACGTGCAAAATGACTTTCAAATTGAGTAGAAAGAACTTCTTTTTTGACTCCGTCAACGGTATAGTAAGAAGGATAAATCCCCGTCATATTATCTGTAATTTTACCTTTATAAGTCAGCGTTACTTCAACAACTCCTGCTTGACCAAGCTCAACGTAAACTGCTTCATTTTCATTATCTACAGAGAAAGGACGAGCTTCGCCAGCTACCTCAACGGATTGGATTGTCAAATCCTTTTGATGAAGAGAGATTTTTTCTCCCTTTGCTTCCCCGCTAATGCTGACCTTACCTGTGAATGTTTTTTGCTCCCGATTCAAATCTAAAAAAATATCATAATGTTCTGGAACAAATGTTTCAATAAAATGTGCAACTGCTTGCATGTATGTCTCCTTAATAATATAATCTGTAACTATTGTAACATAATTCACGTGTCCTAACACAATTTCTCTATCGTTTTCCTCATTTTGTGATAAAATAGAAATACGTTACTATTTTAAGGAGAAATCATGTCTGAAATTTTTGATATTACGATTGTTGGTGGGGGACCTGTGGGTCTTTTTGCTGCTTTTTATGCTCATATGCGTCAAGCAAAAGTAAATTTGATTGATTCGCTGCCTCAGCTCGGTGGACAGCCAGCCATTCTCTATCCTGAAAAGAAAATTCTGGATGTTCCTGGTTTTATCAATCTAACAGGTGAAGAATTGATTGAGCATTTGATTGATCAAGTAAAAACATTTGAAACAAGCATACATCTCAATGAGACTGTATTAGATATTGAAAAAAACGATGAATTATTTACCTTAACAACTAGCAAAGGAAAACACATCTCAAAAGCCATTTTGATTGCTATGGGAGGTGGTGCTTTTAAACCACGTCCGCTGGAGCTAGAAAATGTAGACCAATTTGAAAACATTCACTATCACGTGTCAAATATCAATCAATACGCTGGGCAAAATATTGTTGTTCTAGGCGGTGGTGACTCTGCTGTTGATTGGGCATTGGCTTTTGATAAGATTGCACCGACCAGCATCATTCACCGCAGGGATAATTTCCGTGCTTTAGAACACAGTGTCAATGAGCTAAAAGCTTCTACTGTCACGATTAAAACACCATTTGTCCCAAGTCAACTTATAGGCGATGGAAACAAACTCACTCATCTTGAGATTACTAAAGTGAAAAGCAATGAAACAGAGCTCTTGCCGCTTGATCAGCTTTTTGTCAATTATGGCTTCAAATCATCTGTTGGAAACTTAAAAAAATGGGGACTAGAACTCAATCGCCACAAGATTATCGTCAATAGCAAACAAGAAACTTCTGTCGCAGGTATCTATGCTGCTGGAGATTGCTGTAGTTACGACGGAAAGATTGATTTGATAGCCACAGGACTAGGCGAAGCTCCTACAGCTATCAACAATGCTATGAACTATATCTATCCCGACCAAAAAATACAGCCAAAACATTCGACCAGTCTTTAAAAAGCAAAAAACTTGAAGTTCTCAAAAGAGCGCTTCAAGTTTTTTATATGTGCTTATTTCACGCTATCCATTTTTTCTCGGCAAACCCTTTCAATGAGATCGAGTTTTTCAACACTTTCCTTTTCGTCTTTACCAATTGAATAGATGTATAGTTTGATTTTAGGTTCTGTACCTGACGGTCTGAGTGCATACCATGAACCATCTTTAAAGTAATATTTCAAGCAGTTTTGTTTTGGAAAATCAAGATAGCCATCTTTAAAGTCAATCACTTTTTCAAGTTCCATTGCTCCAACTGTTGTCAACGGATGTTCTCTAAATTCTTCCATCATGCGACCAATTCGCTCTTGACCTTCTACACCTTCTAGCTCAAGCGAAACTTGTCTTTCATTATAGAAGCCAAACTCTGCATAAATATCATTTAAAACATCTAACAAAGTCTTACCTTGTTTTTTAAAGTAAGCAGCCATTTCTACAATCATCATAGAAGCACTGACAGCATCTTTGTCTCTGACAAAAGTTCCATAGCAGAAGCCAATACTTTCTTCATAACCGAACACATAAGTTTTTTCTTTGGTACGTTCATATTCATTGGCTTTTCCACAGATATTTTTAAATCCAGTTAAAGTCTCAACTGTTTCAATGCCATATTTCTTTGCAATTGCTCTAGATAAATCTCCTGTAACGATAGATTTCACCATGACAGGATTTTCAGGCAAATTGTTGAGGGCATAACGTTGAGAGAAGATGTAATAAGCAAGCAAAGCACCGATCTTATTTCCGTTTAAAAAGATATAATCGCCATTCGCATCTCTTACTTCCAGAGCAACACGGTCACAATCTGGGTCATTGGCAATCAAAATGTCACAATTATTTTCTTTTCCAAGCTTTTCAGAGTAAGCAAATGCTTTTGGAAATTCTGGATTTGGATAACCAACTGTTGTAAAATCTGGATCAGGAAATTCTTGTTCTTTGACAACAAAGATATTTTCAAATCCTCTTCTTTTCAGAATTTCTCTGACAGGAATATTTCCTGTGCCATTCAAAGGCGTATAGCCGACCTTGATAGATTTATCAACATCTTCATTGATCGTTAAATCAAGAACTTCCTTGTAGTAATCTTCTTCAACAGATGGATCAATATAATTTGCAAGACCGCTTTCCAAGGCTTCTTCAAAAGGAATGGACTTGATGTCTTCAAAATTCACAATTTCATCCATATGACCTGCAATTTGTCCTGCAATGTCATCTAAAATCTGTGAACCTTCTTCCCAATACGCTTTATAGCCATTGTATTCTTGTGGATTATGACTAGCCGTTACCATGACTCCTGCTTTACAGTGCAATTTTCTAATTGCATACGAGCACATTGGTGTAGGATGAATGCCATTGTAAATATAGGTTTTAATTCCATGAGCAGCCATGATAGAGCAAGTCAATTCAGCAAATTCTTTTGATTTATATCTGACATCATAACTGATTGCAACACCCCTTTTAATCGCTTCTTCACCATGGTCTTTCAAGGTTTCAGCTAATGCTTGGGCTGCTTTTCCTACCATGTATTTATTCATGCGGTTGGTACCAGCACCCAATTTCCCACGAAGACCAGCTGTCCCAAACTCAAGACCCTTGTAGAATCGATCTTCGATTTCAGCTTCATCATCCTGAATAGACAGCAAATCAGCTTTTGTTTCTTCATCGAAGAAATCATTGTTTAGCCATTGTTCATAAACTTCTTTGTAGTTCATATAACGACTCCTTTTAATATATTATTTCTCAATAAATCCATTCTATACTACCTTTTCGTTTTTATCAATCCTTTTTCCGATTTTTCTTTAAAACGCTTGCAGTTTTTTAATTTTTTTGCTACTTACAATCATTTTGATATTTTTATATTCTAAATACTCTGTATCAAAACTAACCTAAGCAAATATTCCCTTGGAAAAACGATTGTATTCAGAAACATCTAAAATGGCATCTACCATTTGTCGGTGCATGAGACGAAAGTCACGCGCACCATCCACCATTTCAACTTGACTAATTTTATTGATTAATTGATAAAACATCTTAGCAAAAAAGCTACGAATAGGAGGCTCTCCATCACGAGTTGTCCATCGTGTTCCCACACAATCCAAATCAGGGTTCTTATCCAGCATGGATTTCATTGTGAGTAAAAGTTCCGGAGGATCTTGCAAATCTGCATCCATGACGGTCACCCAATCACCAGTTGCACGTTTGAGACCTGCGTAAAGAGCCGCTTCCTTTCCAAAATTCCTTGAAAAAGAAAGATAATGAACATGTTCATCTACTTGATTTAGGTCGCGTAGAATTTATAAAGTCTATCTTGTGAACCATCATTAACAAAAATATATTCAAACTCTTCGTTCATCTGTGATTCTATTTTTTCCATTTCTGAATAAAACAGTGGAATCGTCTCTTCTTCATAATAACAAGGAATAACTGCTGATATTGCCATTCTTCTCACTTTCTGAATGTTCCTTCTGTTAGAATAGCTCTGACTCGCAACAATCATATTATACCATACCCACATGGCATTCTCTACTATTTCCATAAAGGAGAAACAAGAACTTCTCAACACTATAAATCAAAATATTTTTATTTTATGCCAGCACTTCAGCATTAGAAAAGTAAATTTTACAATTCAAAAATATAATCCACAATTCTCTTAGCCACTTTTTCTGTTGCTTTAGCCATATCTTCTCTAGTCCAAGTATCATTTTGATAATTGACTAGGGATTTTTCAAAGGAGTAACCGCTTTTTGCGTAGGATATGAAATTGCTAAACTGGAATTTAACGAACTAATCTCTTTACTCTTTCAACATAATCGTCTGCATGATTTATGCTAATATCTCCATGATAATACCCTTGTAATATTTCAAGTTCACTATTTGGTATTAATTCAGCAATTTTAACTGCCGATTTTTTCATAATAGATCTTTCTTTGCTCCCAACTAGTATTAGAACCTTTGCTCTAGTACGTGATAAAGTATCTTTTAATTCATAACTAGAATTTGACTTCATAAAAGCAATTAAATTATTTTTTGAAATTTTACAAGTATCTTCATAATATAAATCATATAAACTATTTTTTATCTTTAAATTTTTAAACTGTAATTTTGAAAACCAGCTTTTTTTAGTTAAACCATATGTTAAATTAAATATCGGTTCTATCATTTTATAAGTAAACTTCATTGGAATCACCAAAGCACTTTCAATAACAGCATATTCACATATATTGGGATTCCTAGATAATATTTCTAACAATACTTGTCCTCCTAATGATAATCCTCCAATCAATTTTACTTTTCCATTATAATTTTCATTTATAAAATTTATTATTTCTGAAGCATTATTTTCAATAGAAATAAAATTTGTATCACTGTCTGAGTGTCCATCTAGTATAGGAATAACAATATGAAATTCATCTTCAAGCAAGCCTATTTCATCTATATAATTCCACCAAGAAAGACCACCACCGTGTAATAAAATTATAATATCTTTATTTTTTAATCCATACTCTTTGTATTTCATTTTACACCTCTAAATTATAATTTAGCAATTCACATACTCACATATTATGCCATATATTTGTGAACCATTCAATGAAATTCATAACATGACTATCTTTTATCTGTATTCCATTACGTCCCCATTTTTCATTCTCTCTATGTCCAAACTCTCATAGAGAATGGCAAGTTTGTGTAAACCGCAAGCTTATTGATTGCTACGCTCCAATGATACGCTTGAACAGCTCTAACAGCACGTCTTCGACATCGCAAACATTGAATACCAGTTCGATAGCCTTTTCCTTTCAGCTCCAAAAACCTGCCTTTTTCTTCGTCCTGCGAGGTATAGACGAACACATCATCCCAGATAGTAATGCTCGATGTATTTATCGTATCTGTATTCGGATTTGATAAATTGCAAGAATAAGTGCAACATTTACTCTAACTCATCCACTAGAGCTTCACAAGCCGTTCTGTAACCTAAACATTTTCGTGGTCGGTGATTGATATCATATAAGGCCTTGTTCAAAGCCTCATCAGAGATAGCGGCTAAATCTGTTTTCTTTGGGAAATATTCTCTTAGTAAGCCATTTGCGTTTTCATTGCTTCCTCTCTGCCAGGATGAATAGGCATCCGCAAAGAAAAAGGAAATTCCTAAATTCTCTACCAGAGGATAGCAGGCAAACTCTTTTCCCCTGTCTGAAGTGAAGGTTTTAAGAGCCTCTTTTGGAAATAGCCTACAAAGTTTTTCGATGGCTGAAAACATGGCTTTGGCTGTTCTATCTGGTATCTTGAAAGCTAAGTAAAAGCGCGTTTTTCGCTCTAGAAAAGTAGCTAAACAGCCCTTGCTTTTGCCTCTGGAAGACACCACAGTATCAAGCTCCCAGTGACCAAAAGTTTTACGATTCCTGACCTCTTTAGGACGTTTGGCAATCGACGTGCCAATCCTAAATGTCCCACGTGTTTCTTTAGGTTGTCGAGTTTTTCCTTTACGACGAAGGACACTCAAATCCAGATCAATCAAACCAGCATAGAGCCAGTTATAGATGGTTTTAAAAGCGACCATCGGCCTTTGTTCAAGCTGATAGCGACCACAAATCTGTTCAGGCGACCAGGAGGATTTTAAACCGTCCTCAATTTCCTTTTTCAACTTTGGTGTCAAACGAGACTTCCGACCTTTTTGCTTAGCCCTGCGGTCGTACTCTTCCTGTGCTAAGACTGCAGAATAACCATTTTGACATCGCCCTAACTCTCTTGAAATGGTAGACTTATGGACACCAAGTTTACTTGCAATTTGGCAAGGTTTCAAACCGAATTCCAAGTAGGTTTCTATCTTTATTCAGTCAGTTATGGTAAGATGGTAGTAGCTCATAGTTTTTCCTCGGGTTCTGTTTGTGTGGTTACTTACAGTTTACACCAATGAAACGCTATGAGTTTTTTTGTTGCACTATATTTTACAATTTATCCTGTAAATAAAAGACTACGCTCTGCATATTGAACTGCCATTCGTTCCCGTTGTTCAGAGGACATCTGAGGCCTCCTTCTTAACAAATAGCAGTTTTCCTTCTCTATAGCGATAAGCTATCAATTTCTGATGTTGCTTAATTGACTTAACAACCTGCAGTAGATCTCTCGAATAAGGTTCCCGAAGAGTAACTTCTACTGCCTTCCCATCAAAGATACCAACACGTTTAAACTCAATGTAGTCTTTTTTGAGATGTCCTAAGCCCATACCAAAGGGAAAGTGATGAATCAATTGGATGGTACAACCACCTTTATTTCCCATTTGTTTCAAATCACACAAGTTTACTACCTTCATGATTAACTCCTTTATCTAGTTTGTCGCATCGTTTGAGTCTGGAAACGATAAACTCCGTGTCTGTTAGAAAATTCTCACACACGTCTTGTGCCAGTTGCCCTTCACAGGGAAATACTCTCAGTCCCTACTTACACAGGCACGCTAATCAAGACGGAGTGGATTCAATTTTCAAAGAACAGGTAGCTTTATTATAGATAAGAGTAGTTGAAATTTTTATCACATTTTTGGGCTTGTTGGAATAATTGGCTAAGTTCTTATTTCTACCTCTTCTCACAAGACCATACGTACCTTCTTTGTTTTATGGATAGTAGATATCATCGTAAAAAATGGTTACTGATATATCTATTGTCAAGAAAAATCATCAAATTCCTCGTATTATCAACCAAAAAATTTCTTAGAAGTTGATTGAAAAGACTTCTATGACCGACATTACCCATCAGCAATCCATTTCAACTTCAACTGTCATTCGCAAGCTCAATGACTTTCACTTTGAGCATGATTTTTCTCGTCTGCCTGAGATGATGTCCTGGGACGAGTACGCCTTTACCAAGGGAAAGATGAGCTTTATTGCTCAAGATCTTGATAAGCTCCATATCATCACTGTTCTTGAGGGAAGAACACAAGCTATCATTCGAAATCACTTTCTTAAATATGATAGAGCCGTTCGTTGTCGAGTGAAAATCATTACTATGGATATGTTTAGCCCCTACTACAAATTGGCTAAACAGCTTTTTCCAAATGCAAAAATAGTACTCGACCGCTTCCATATTGTACAACATCTTAGCCGTGCTATGAGTCGTGTACGTGTCCAAATCATGAATCAATTTGAGCGAAAATCCCATGAATACAAGGTCATCAAGCGTTATTGGAAACTCATTCAACAAGATAGTCGTAAACTCAGCGATAAACGATTTTATCGACCTATATTTCGGATGCACTTGACGAATAAGGAGATTCTAGACAAACTCTTAAGCTATTCCGAAGACTTAAAATACCACTATAATCTCTATCAGATCTTGCTTTTTCACTTTCAGAATAAGGAGCCTGAGAAATTCTTTGGACTCATTGAAGACAATCTAAAGCAGGTTCATCCTCTTTTTCAGACTGTCTTTAAAACCTTTCTCAAGGATAAAGACAAGATCATCAACGCCCTTCAATCACCTTATTCCAACGCCAAATTGGAAGCGACGAATAATCTTATCAAAGTCATTAAGCGAAATGTCTTTGGTTTTAGGAACTTTGAAAACTTTAAAAAACGAATTTTGATTGCTTTAAACATCAAAAAAGAGAGAACCAAACTGGTCCTCTCTACGTGTTAGCTTTTCATCTACCCACTACAGTTGACAAAGAGCCCGAAACCTTAGTTATTCTTCAATCAACTACAATTGCAAAAGAGCCAGATATTAAGCTTCATCTTCTTTTTTGCGTTTCGCAACCAAGCCTAGACCTACAAGACCAAGCGCAGCACCAAGTGCGGCAACTCCAGATTTAGATTGTTCACCAGTGTTTGGCAACTCACGACCTTTTGGTTTTTCTGGTGTTGGTGGTGTTGGCGGTGTTGGCGGTGTTGGCGGTGTTGGCGGTGTTGGCGGTGTTGGCGGTGTTACCTTGTTGTTAAACTCAGTATCTTCAGGCATTTGTGAAGTAAGGGTCAACATTTTACCTTCCTTAGTTACAGTAACTCCAACAGTCGCTACCATCTTATCGTACTCAACTCCAGCCTCTGTACCTTTCACTTCTTCTACATGATAGATATAAGTACCTTCTTGACCAAGTTTGAACTCAAGAGCTGAAAACTTGATCTTACCTTCAGCATCATTGCTTACAGTTTCAATAACGTTTCCTTTTTCATCCTTCAAGACAAAGCTAAACTCACCAGCCCTTAAGACACGACCATCAAGTTTCTTAGTGAAATTAAACTGTGCTTTAACAGGAGCCACAACGTAGTTGTTAAAGATTTTGTCATCAGTACCAGTTGCTTCTCCACCTGTTGAAGTCATTTCAGTATGAGCTACCAAGAGACCTGTAGTCTCATCCTTTGTAACTGTTACTTTAACTGCGACAGTCATTTCATCATAGTCTACATCAGGTTTATTTCCCTTCACTTCTTTAACAGTATAGTTGTAAACACCAACTTTATCGAATGATAATTCACCGAAATTAATTTTCCCATCAGCCTTATTAGTAACAGTTTCATTTACATTATTATCACCAGTCAATGTGAAGCTAAAGTCACCGGCGTTCAATGTTCCATTTGAGAGAGACTTATCAAACTCAAGATTTACCTTAACAGGAGATGATTTGAAAGTATTGTTGAACTCTGTATCTGATGGAAGAGTATTGGTTGCCTTAAGTACGTGACCGTCTTTCGTAACAGTGATGGTTACTTCAGCTTTCATTGGGTCATAAGTCATTCCTGCTTCAGAACCTTGAACTTCTTCTACAGTATACTTGTGAGTACCAACTTGAGTATTGTCAAAGGTCAAATCGTCAAAGGCTACAACACCACTAGCATTGTTAGTCTTAGTTTGAAGAACAGTTCCATTCGCATCTTTCAATTGGAAACTGAATTCGCCAGCTTTCAATTTACGGCCTGCAAGAGCCTTGCTGAAGTCGAAACGAGTCTTAACTGGAGCTACTGCAAAGTTGTTAAACTCTGTATCTGCAGGCATTGTAACGTTAGCACTCAAGACACCTGTTTGAGCGTCTTTTGTGACATTTACAGTCACAACTGCGTTCATTGAATCATAATCGATGTTTGTATCAGTTCCAGCTACTTCACGTACAGTGTAAGTGTGAGAACCTTCTTTATCGTAAGAGATAGCGTCGAACTGGATTGTACCATCAGCCGCATTCTTCTTCGTTTGGATCACATTGCCGTTTTCAAGCAATTCAAATGTGAAGGCATCCTTTGTAAGTTCTTTACCTTCAAGTTTCTTAGTGAACTTGAATTGTGCTTGTGTTGCAGCAGGTGTGAAAGTATTGTTGAACTCTGTATCTGATGGAAGAGTATTGGTTGCCTTAAGTACGTGACCGTCTTTCGTAACAGTGATGGTTACTTCAGCTTTCATTGGGTCATAAGTCATTCCTGCTTCAGAACCTTGAACTTCTTCTACAGTATACTTGTGAGTACCAACTTGAGTATTGTCAAAGGTCAAATCGTCAAAGGCTACAACACCACTAGCATTGTTAGTCTTAGTTTGAAGAACAGTTCCATTCGCATCTTTCAATTGGAAACTGAATTCGCCAGCTTTCAATTTACGGCCTGCAAGAGCCTTGCTGAAGTCGAAACGAGTCTTAACTGGAGCTACTGCAAAGTTGTTGAAAGTTGTATCATCTGTACCAGTTGCTTCACCACCTGTTGCAGTCATCTCTGTTTTGGCAGTTAACAGACCTGAATCCTCATCTTTTGTTACAGTCACCTTAACTGCGATAGTCATTTCATCGTAGTCTACATCAGGTTTGTTCCCCTTCACTTCTTTAACAGTGTAGTTGTAGACACCAACTTTATCGAATGACAATTCGCTAAAGTTAATCTTACCATCAGCCTTGTTAGTAACAGTTTCATTAACATTATTATCACCAGTCAATGTGAAGCTAAAGTCACCAGCATTCAATGTTCCATTTGAGAGTGACTTATTGAACTCAAGATTTACCTTAACTGGAGATGATTTGAAAGTGTTGTTGAACTCTGTATCTGCTGGCATAGTCGTTTGAGCTATGTATGAATCTCCGTTAGCATTTACCGTGATTGTCACTTTAGCTTTCATTGGATCATAAGTCATACCAGTTTCTGAACCAGTGACCTCCTCAACTGTATAATGATAGGTTCCTGCAGAGTTAAACAAGAGTGGATTAAAAGTAATATTTCCCAAACTATCGTTTTTTTGAGTGTCCACAACTTGACCCGTACTATCGTCAATCAAATTAAAAGTGAACTCGCCACGTTTTAAATTTCTTCCGTCCAAACGTTTAGTAAATGATAAATCGACCCTTGCTGGTTTTTTTGCTTTTGTCGCTGAACCAGATCCTCCTGCCTTAAAGGCAAAAGTTGCTTGGTAACTATACTCTTCTCCATTGTTATAGGTGATTTTGATATCATTTCCGTGTTTTTGTTGCAATTCTGCAAGTGTAGGGCTTGCTGAAACATTCTTCAATCTGGTCATATAACGAACGTAAATCATTTCATTCAGTTGTGCTATCTTGAATGAAAAACCAGACGAACTTGTTTTGATATTTTCTAATAATTGAATTGCATTTCCTTTAGATACCCACGGTGAAATTGACTGAACCTTTTCGGCTCTAAGAGCTTTTCCATTCCACAAATCCACATGATCGTCAGGAATTGGTGTTGCATGCCCTGCTCGCCATTCAGCTTTTCTTTGGTCATCAAACTCCTTTAATACTGGATCACCATCTTGAACTAATTCTTGATCATCTGGAAGACTATCAATCAATTGGTAGTTGTTTAAAACCTGTGGAGCTACTAGACTTCCTGCATTTACACGGATGGTCCATTTGATTAATTCAGGATGTCCTTTTACTGCTTCTCCGTATTTTTCAACCTTTGATTTTGCTGCTGGTGTTGGAGCATTTTCGGGGCCTACTGTTACTGTAATCTTGGTTCCATTGAAATTGAGTTCCGTTGGAACATTTGGCTTAACAGACGCTTTCCAACCTGTACTAAGGTTTAACGTATAATTTTTTCCAAGATTATTTTTTTCAAAGTAATCTGTAAAAGTGGTGATCACTTTGTTATTAACTGAATCCAAAAACGCATTGCCGATAACTTGATTATTTGGTCCAAACACATCATAGCGTAAACTTGTAGGGATTCTAATAGCATCCGGGATATCAACTACCAGTTTATCATTTCGATTGATGGTTAAACTATCAGGCATATTCATGCGAATGATTGTTTCTACTGGGGCAAACAATCCATTACCATTTGGGAAATTTACTTCAACGTCTGGATTTTGTACGGTAATCGTATCACCTGTTTTTACAAAAGTTGTTGTACCACCTGTTGAAGGCAGTTCTCTTTTAGACCGTCTTGACCTAGTCGTAGGTTGTGCCTCAGTTTTTTTATCGTTAGCTACGGGCGCAGAGCCTTCGGAACTGGCTTTTGAAGTTGGAGAAGCTGACTCAGCTGGTGCAACACTAGTGCTAGCTGGTGTTGCAACTTCATTTGATTGTTTTTCAGTCTTTTCCCCTTTAACCACATGTGCAGGGGCTTCGGCACTGGCTTTTGAAGTTGGAGAAGCTGACTCAGCTGGTGTAACACTAGTGCTAGCTGGTGTTGCAACTTCATTTAGTTGTTTTTCAGTCTTCTCCTCTTTAACCACATGCGCAGGGGCTTCGGCACTGGCTTTTGAAGTTGGAGAAGCTGACTCAGCTGGTGCTACAGCTTCATTTGCATCAAGACCAGATTCCTTGTGTCTCTCGCCTTGATTCTCTTGTGTGACAACTGAAGTTTGTGACTCTGTATTATTCTTCACTTCATCCGCATAAACGTTTCCTTCCACAAATACCAGTGTTGACAACAACACGGAAGCAACACCAATAGTGTACTTGCGAATAGAAAAACGTTCTTTAGATTCGGAAAACATTCTCTTCATTTACACCCTCCTACGATTGTAGATAATATTTTTGTACATTATATCATAAAATTATCAAAATTAAATGATACAAGTAGATTTATAAATAATTTTTCTAACCTTTTAATTGTTCAAATCTTTCATTACAGAACAATCATAACTATCGAATAGCCTAATTTCATAGATATCTATGAAATTCTAGACCAAGCATCTCATATAAATTGAATGTTTCCGCACTCTTCTAAGCCATTGATTGTTTTAAATTTTAATTTTTAAGCATTCTAAAGCTAGTATGGTCCCATCACAATTAGTTATGAATGAGTAACAGTGTTCAAATCATGAATTAATTTGATAGAAAGTTCCATAAAATTTCTCGATACAGAAATTCTTCAACCATACTCGCATTGATTAAGAACAATAAAAATGAAAACCAAGGAACTTGATGTTGAAGCCCAATTAAGTTTGCTTGATTCGTACTTCCTTGAGCATGAATCAGACTAAAGCATAGACTTAGTATCAGTAGGCTAACGAATCCAATACCAAGCCATTTTATCCTAGATTTCATATTGACCTTGACCACTTGTTTTCGTTGACCATACATCCATAAAAAAGAAATGAGTGACGAACCATAGAGAATCTGAAATATAGTTAACTCACCTATACAAAGCAATTTCAGTAAGAAAAAGGATACCAATAGGACATTTACTTGTTGGAATATATAAACTGGAATTATTTTTTTCATAGTTACCTCCGAAATAAATCTTCATAATCTAAATCTAATACCTGCACAATCCTTTCTACCCAGGGACTTTGAGGCATTCGTTGTTCCATCTTATAGTGACGAATCTTTTGATACAAACGATTCAATTCACTTGGATAGTGAAACTCTCCCGCAAACATTTTTCTGGTTAACTCAATCCAGCTGATATTTCTTTCAGCCAAAATAATAGACAAGTTTTCCCAAAATCGTTCAGCCATATTGCTTCTCCTTTAATTAGATAAAAAATGTGTTTGTTCCATGTAAATCAATTGTTTCGTATCTCTTGGCAATAAAGCTCTAGCTTCCTCTAAATTCAGATTTGGATAAACCCGCTTATTTGAAACCGCAAGAGGAAGTCTGATGGTTAGTTCTGGATTTTTTAAGATCATCTCAACGAAATCCGTTAATCTTAAATTGTCACGGTTCTTAAATCGTAATAAATTGGGAGATAAAAACTCAAAACAATCTGAAGAATAGCTCATCATCTCAATTAATTTATCCTTTGTCATTTCAGAAATAGAATGAGGAGTGACCTCTATGCCATACTTTTGAAAGAAATCTAAAAGAAGTTGATTTCTATGACAATTTTTACTTAGATAGAGATCAATCATGGGAAACCTCCCAAAGATTCGGTTCCATTTGATATTCTGAGACAATTAAGGAATCTAATAAATTTGAGAAGTTAATTGATTTCTTGTCTTCATCATAAGCTCTTACAGTTACTTGGGTTGTAAGTATTCCCTCTTTTCCCTCGGCTCTATAGCCTTGTCCATATAAAACAAAAACAAGATTTTGATTATCATCTACAAAGGCATCAGCTCCGTTCTTTATATCCTGACTTTCAAGGAATTCCATAATGTTTTGAAGATAGGATTCATAAAATAGTGGGTAATTATGTTTTTTATGGTAATCATCTAAAAATGTCACCTCAAACTCACATGGATAATTGGGCATCAAAAATATTTGTTCATCCAGCTGTTTGATTTCTGCATCATGTAATTCTGTTTCTAAATCATCACAATCTAGTATTGATTCTTTATTTAATGCTTTCATCTTTTTCCTCTATTTCTTTTAATTTCTTTGCGATTGCGGCAATCACAGGAACGGTTACACTATTACCAGCTTGTTTATAGAGCTGACTATTACTAGAGACTTTTCTAGCAGCTTCAAAAGCCCAATCAGGAAACCCTTGCAAGCGAAAACACTCTTTAGGAGTGATTCGTCGTATCCTCAAACGATAAAATTGTCCATCTATCAAAACACCAGCTACATGGTAAACTTGCTTATCTTCTCCTTCATAGCTAGCCACTGCTACTCCCATTTGCCCACTAGTTGTTAACGTATTAGCTATACCTTTTCCAACTCTACCACGACGATACTGTGAACTTGGTCTTTCTAAATTGATTGAATCTCCAATCTCTGCTTGAGCATATCCTTTTTTAGTTGCCTCTCGGACTTTTAGAAATTGGATTGGTTCTGGAATTAGTATTTTAGGGATTTTATCTCCTCCTTGCATCGTAGTCAGTGTTGGAGATAAGCCCTCACTTCCATAGACACGACCTGTCTCCTTAAAGCTAGTCGGTAAATCTCCAACAACGACAATACCATGACGATCCTGAGTATTTAAAGTAAACATCGGCTCTTGGTTTTCCTTAAATCGTCTCCCATTTTGTCTCTTGTCTAATCTATCTGGTGTCATACAAGGAATCGCAACCTTAAATCCTTCTCCTTTTCCACGAACTAAGGTTGGCGCTAGACCCTCTGAATAATACACTTTAACGCTCATTCCACTTTTTGATGGATTCAAATTTCCTAGTGTTTTTAAAGTCTCAGAGTTAGTTGCTTGACTTTCTCGTCTGAAAGGAAATAAGAGTCTGGTACCTTTCTTTCTAGAATGTCCGATAATAAACACCCTCTCTCTGTTTTGGGGAACGCCAAAATCCTTACTGTTAAGCACCTGCCACTCAACATCAAACCCCAACTCATCAAGTGTGGTAAGAATTGTGGTGAACGTCCGTCCCTTATCGTGATTGAGTAGGCCTTTAACATTTTCAAGAAAAAGAAAACGTGGTTGGATTTGTTTGGCCGCCCGAGCAATTTCAAAGAACAAAGTTCCTCTAGTATCTTCAAATCCCAATCGTCTTCCTGCGATTGAAAATGCTTGACAAGGGAATCCCCCACAGATGATATCGACTTTCCCTCTAAGTTTTTTAAATTCGTCATCTGAAACATCTCGTATGTCATGAAATTCTATTTCTCCTTTCGTTTGAAAAATGGACTTATAAGATTCTCTAGCAAATTTATCAATCTCACAAAATCCAATACACTCATGTCCAACACTTTCCATTCCAAGTCGAAATCCACCAATACCTGAAAATAAATCAATAAATCTCATTTCTTTATCACCCCTTTCTGATCGACTATCAATGTCCAAAGTGTCACACCACTTGAAATTAAAATGAGCATAACTAATATCCACTCGATTTGCGACATTTAACCACCTCCTTTTCTAACACGGTTATTCCAAATAGAATACAAGCCGTTAAACACAAATTCAGCAAGTACTTCAGCTCTTCGGACAAAGCGAACATTATCAAGAGCATACTGATAGATTCTTTCAAAATCAGTCATAGCAATTTCACTGGCTGTTTCAGAAAAACCTTCTCGTCTAAATTGATCTTGTACCAATCCCCAAATATAATCTCGATCATATTTTGTGACCTTTTCTACTTTTCTTTTCAAGATAGGTTGAGTATTCCACTCCTCCTCATCCTCAAAAAGAATTTTAGGTAATTTATAATACCGTTCTGAAGTTTGGTATTGATTTGCGGTAATTCGTTTCATTGCGCTCCTCCAAGTTCTTTGAGTATTAAATCTCCATTTGGTTCCAATCGAACCAAGTCACT
Source organism: Streptococcus atopicus (assembly GCF_049166725.1). Lineage (NCBI taxonomy): Bacteria > Bacillati > Bacillota > Bacilli > Lactobacillales > Streptococcaceae > Streptococcus > Streptococcus atopicus. The sequence continues at coordinate 77,218 of NZ_JBMHFC010000002.1, read as the reverse complement.
TTTTTCTAATTCAGCCATAAGAGATATGGCCTCAACAATATCAATTCCCATTTCACGTACTAAAAATGAAATGACAATATAGCGTGATGATTGTAATTCTTTTGTCATTTTCCCTCCTGAAAATAAAAAAGAGAACAATATTCAATTGTTCTCTCCTTAGATAAATATTTATTGTTGTATTCATTTTTCCGATACGCAAACGATATCTACAAATACATTTACATCTATGTGCCTTTTTAGGACTTTTTTGATGTCAAAATTGCCTTTATCTACAAAGACAAAATGCTTGTAAAATAGCTTGAAATCAAGGATTTTCACCTTTTTTTTCGTTGTAGCAACACTACACACTCAACTTGCTCATTATTGTCCAAACCTATATTTAAATCTTCATCGATGATAGGAAGTTTAAAAGTAATTGATTTTAGCCATTGCCCATTCGGTTGCTTTTCTTCGTAAATTTGAATTTCAGAAATCAAAGCTGTAATTAACTGTCTACGCTCTACATCATTCATTACCTTGTAGAGTTTATCAAAATAGATCAAAATCTTATATATGTTATCTCCTGTAAGTTTCTCAGCTTCAATAGTTTGTTTCTTTGCTTTCGCATCAATTAACAATGATTCTAAGTCTTCAATCTTATCATACATACGATAAAGTCTATCGTCTAAGTCCTGTTTTCTTCGTTTGTAGTGCTTATCATCAGCATCTAAATTATCTATTTCCTCAATTAGCTTAAATTTCGTAGAATGGCTCTTCCTCAATTCTTTCTGGTAATTATCTATCTCTTTTTCTATTTCAGAGGTATCTACCTTCATGTTAATTTTTTCTTGCATCATAGAAGCAAATTGGGGATTGCTTACTATCTTTATAATTACCTCAGCAACTGCATCATCTAACAATTCTTCTCTGATTTGTTTATTGTAAGTACATTTATGACCTCTTATCATATGCCTATGTTTACAGCCATAGTAATAAAAATCTTTATACTTTGTACCATCTTTCTTTTTCTTGATACACTTGTTTCCAAACATTCCCACTCCACATATCGGACATTTTACAATTCCTGAAAGCAGATGTGTGCGTGTATCTTTCCCTTTATTAACATGCTCATATTTCTTTGCTTGAGATTTTAACTTAACTTGAGCTGCTTGCCATAGCTCATCAGAAATTATAGCTTCATGAATACCTTCAGCTATTAAATATTCATCTTGTTCAACTTGCTTATATTCATTTCTTGTTCCATGAACTTTTTCTAAAGTTCTTCTTCCAAAGGCTATTTTCCCGTTATATACAGGGTTTTTTAATATCTTTCTTATAAGACCTGCATCAAACAATGGATTTTTCCCATTTTGTCTTGGTATTTTTCTTATACCATGATTTTCTAAGTATTTAGAAAGTCCATTTGCTCCAATGGTTGTATTTACATACTGATCAAAAATAGTTCGTATCGCAATTGCTTCTTCCTCATTGATTATCAATTTCCCATCAATAAGTTGATAACCATAAGGAGCAAAACCTCCATTCCATTTGCCCTCTCTTGCCTTTTGAATACGCCCTTCCATTGTTTGAACACGAATATTTTCTCTTTCAATTTCAGCCACAGCTGATAAAACTGAAATCATCAATTTACCTGCATCTTTGGATGAATCAATCCCATCCTCAACACAAATCAAATTGACTCCAAAATCTTGCATTGTTTGTAGAGTTGATAAAACATCAGCAGCATTTCTTGCAAATCTCGATAATTTAAATACAAGAACGAAAGACACTCCATCCTTTCCGGTTTTTATATCTTCCATCATACGAGTAAACTGAACTCTACCTTCTATAGATTTTCCAGACTTACCTGCATCTTCGTATTCACCAACAATCTCATAATCATTATAGAGAGCAAAAGCCTTCATTCTTGATTTTTGTGCCTCTAAAGAATAACCGTCTATCTGTATTGATGTAGATACTCTTGTATAGAGGTATACTTTTATTTTTTCTTTTGACATAGCATTAACCTCAATATCCTTTTTTCTATATCTTTATATTTATACCAATTATGGTTTGGACTCATATATCAAGTATATTATATCACTTTTATTACTTTTTCTCAATCTGCGTTTTTGCCATGTCAAATTTATTTTTACCTTCTGTACTTTTTACTGGAGTTGGATTTGGAAGATTATCTAAATCTAAAACTCCAGCATACTTTGTAATCAGATTTGCTATCAAATCAGCCAATCCATTCCAGCCATTATCCACTAATACACCCCCTCCGATTTAAATTCTTTATAATCAAGTATTATTTTTCTTACTAAGTTTTATGACATTGGTAGGTGCATTGGCTGCTACATAGGAATCTCACCTCTGCCCCTTATTCCAGACGAGGCAGCTTAAACTATTGAAGTATCATTATCACTACTTGTATCATCGAACAGATTGCCACCTCTGTTTTTTATGTATTCTTATTTACCGCTCGCTTTCTTGTATCCTTGGTTAACCCAGTATTCATAAAACCGAAATTACTTTCAGCAGAAAGGTCATGGCGTAATTCATAATTCTCCACAAGCAGATAAAGTCCTACCTTGGTCTATTCAGTTGTCAAAGAGCAATATTTGAAAGGGATTGTTTTCTCTACATTTTCCTATTTGCCATAAGCAGGCGTATCTCTTACCCAAAAAAGTAAATGAGGTCAAACTCCTCTTCACTTTACATAAGGAAAATTTGACCCCTTTGGTTACCGAAGTTTTAAAGTTCTTCGATAATTTTTTTCAGCTTTTCAAGAATTTTGTTTCTTCTTTTGATTAAAGCTGGATGTGTAATACTTTTGAGCTTTGCCACTGAACGAACCGTTTCATCATTGAAATATAAGCGTTCAATAATATCTCTTTCTTCTGCATTGAGCCTTGATATAGCATTTCTGACTGCTTCAATCATCATCTGTGTTTCCACAATCTTTTCTACATCAACGCTTTCATCAATAATGCTATCTGCAAAATGTCCGTCATGATCCAATGATGAAAAAAAGAGCAAGTGGTTTTTCTTATCCACCTGCTCTAAATACTTTTCGTGTTCTTTTTCTCGCCAGTAGACTTTATATATCTGCTCGCTGACTTTAACCCTTTGTCCGTTGACATAAAGGTAATATTCTTTTGACATTTTATTTCCTCCATTTCTTTTTTGTCTGCGTTTTTAGACAAAAAAAGGAGGACTTCTACACTTAGGCATACGAAGTCCTCTAAAACGGAAGAATAAGAATACTTCTTTAGCTACACTTACGTGTTTCAGTTTGTATCTGAAACACTAATCTACTATAGAGATTATTGAAAAGAGGAATGTTTTGTTTCTTTGGTATTTCTAACATTAGATGTTTAGATTCTTTCATATTTGTTTCCTCCATTTTATCAATAATCTAAATAGTCAGTATCTTTATCTTCTTCATACATAATTGATTTTTATTCATTTTTTTTAGTTTCTATTCTATCAAATAGTTTGATAATCTCAGAATCCGAAAATCCTAAGGCATATAGTTTTTCAAACAATATTTTTGTTAGCTTGTTCAAATGCTGATTTCTTAACTCAATTATTTTCTTCTCACTTTCAGTAACAAAATATCCTTTACTTCCACGACTAACAATCAACCCCTCTTTCTCAAGAATTTTTAATGCTTTTTGGACGGTTGCAGGATTACATTCTTCCATCTCTGCTAAAGTCCTTATGGGAGGCATCTGTTGCCCCGGTACATACTTACCTCTTAAAATAGTTGCTCTTATCACAGATGTTATTTGTAAATATGGATACATATTCACTTAACCTTTTTATTTTTCCTTCCTCGTATAAATTTCCAATAAGCAGAATACGGAATAACCGTAGTAAACAGAAGATAATATTTATTAGCAAACATATCAGGGGTTCCTTTTGCATTGAAATGAACAGGAATTTCCTCCGGGAGAAATATGCAAATAATAAATATTACAACAATCATTAACATCAAGACCAAGACATCTTTTAACAGTCCAACTTTCATACAATTTTCCCTCCTTAAACTAAATAAAATTTGACTTGCTAACTTTTATATAAACTTCACTTGAAATAACAAGTAAAGTAACTGATATTATCTGCAAAACCGGTGTTATCGGAAGATTTAAAAACCAATTAAGAAAAATTGGTGTAATGAGTGCAATTATCCCGACAAGCCCAGACACAATAACAGGCATGCTCTGCTTTACAACCATCATCTCGCTTTCCCATTCATAATTTGGATACTTTTTATTTAGGGAAATTCCTATCACTGTTATAAAGATCGAATAGCATATAGGAACAATTATTAGGTTAATAACTTGAATAAAGTTCATATCAAGTTTTAGCGTAAATGCAAATATGGAAATCATATACCCAATCAAATGAAGTGTAAGGTTTACAGCTATCTTGGAATTTAAGATCATTTTTACCTTAACAGGAGAGCTTTGCAAAATCCAAATGTTTTTTCCTTCTAAAGATATCGCTGAAGCTGCCGGGCAACTGAGTGAGAGCATAGATGCAATAAATAATGGAGCAAAATTTGAGAGATATTCATTTATATTTTCTATCCCTGAAGACTCTCCTATTTGTTCTACAGAATTAAAAAGCAAAAATATACTAAAAACACATAAAAGTATTACACCAAGGCCTGCATTCAAGACCGCCATGTACGAGCTTAAAAAGCGTCCCATTTCTTTTTTATACAAGGCAAGAAATATCGATTTTCTATTATAAGATTTTTTGTTATCAGAATATCTTGATGTTGTTTTAGCAAGAGTATTAAGCAATCCATACTTCATCGCAACAATTTTTATAAATATATAAAAAACTGCTGTTGAAAAAACAATAAATAATCCCATTCCAATATACATTGGAAAATTTGTGTGTTGCACGAATAACCCGGATATTGGGTACAGTTCTGTAATTTGCTTAGAAAGCATGATCTCAATGCTGTCTTCATTACCTGATTTCATAGCTGACACTGCAATATATCCAATTATGCCTATCATTGCAAATGAAAAGATTAGAGCAATAACATTTTTCCTCTTAAAATAAGATGAAACAGCCACAACAATCATTCCCATACATGCTGCTATGCACATAGGTATCAATGGAACAAAAATCATGGAGGTAAAATACAATATAATCTGTAATACATTTAAGCTTCCGTTTAACGCCCAAACAATGCCCCCCGGAAGCATAAATATGAATCCTATTAAAAAGTTCAATAAATACATAAACATAAACTTGCTACTTATAATGTCTGAGCTTTTTAAAGGTAGCGATAAAAGCGTTTCTATATCACGACTACCAAATAAAATTCCATTAGAATAAAATATTGTCAAAAATAATATTGAAAAACTTGATACCGCAACCATATAAGCCGGTATCAATTCCTGCTGTCCAACTTGTACCAGTGTTTTGGCTGTCATAATATTATAGACACAGAAAAATATAGCAAGAGTTATTATTCCAAAACTTGCAATAACAACAGAGCTTTGCTTTTTATTTCTCGGCTCTCTAATTTCGTTGATTGGAAAAAAATTTATCAATTGGGCTCTAATTAGTATCCAAATTTTGCTCATTATCTTGTACCTCCATGAAAAAAGTTTCCAAAGTTTTATCACCTTTGACTTCTTCTGTATTTCCGCTTGCAATTAACTTTCCATTTTTTATAATTGCAATTTTATTACATAATTTTTCTGCAACATCCAAAACATGTGTTGAAAAGAAAATAGCTCCTCCATCTGACACGCATTCGTGCATCACTTTCTTTAGTAGAAAAGCCGCTTTTGGATCAAGTCCTACAAAAGGTTCATCTAAAATTAGTAACTTTGGAGAATGCACCAGTGCAGAAATAATCGCTGTTCGTTGCTTCATACCATGTGAATACGAAGATATCATCCCCGAAAGATGCTTAGTCATTTCAAATAAATCACTATATTTTTGAATTCTTTCTCTGCGTATTTCAGTAGAAATTTCAAATAAATCTGCAATAAAATTGATGTACTGAAAACCCGTCATATGTTCATATAAGTCTGGATTATCCGGAATGTATGCCATCATTTTTTTACAAATAACAGGCTCCTCTTTAATGGAATGCCCATTAATCGTTATACTTCCATTCTCAAAATCATGAATCCCAACTACTGCTTTTATTGTTGTAGTTTTTCCAGCTCCATTTGCACCAATGAATCCATAAATATCTCCAGACTGTACTGAAATGGATAGGTTATCAACAACTTTTTTGTCTCCATAAAATTTACTAAAATTATTTATCTCTAACATGCTTTTACCTCCATTGACATTTTGTCAGTTATTCTTTGAAATAATACCGATAGCTTGTTTAGCATTAGCTATCGGTACATTATTATTTTTACAAACATTCTATTCTTTTTCAATTGCTAAAAAGTTTTTTTGCATTTAAGGTTTGTTCAAGCATTATCTTAAATGCGTTTAAATACTCATTGACAGACTCTTTTTTTGAATATCTTATACTTATGTTATTTGAAACAAAAACATAAGCTGTCATAAGAAATTCCGCTGTTTCAGACGGATATTTTACAAAAAGTGTTTTTTCTGATATTCCTTGGTTTATTATCCTTTCAAAATATATTGTCAGTTTTTCAATAATCTTATGGGATAACTTATCTATCATATATCGATTTTCTTCAAGATCAACTGTTTTTTGTAACTCTGTTCCCTCTGCTGAAATATTTTCCGAAGATATAATTGTGGCATCTATAAAAGCTCTAATTTTTTCAACGGCGGTTTTACCTTCATCATAGACAATAACATGAATATCTTTCAATAATTTATCTGTATATTGTTCCACAAGACAATATAAGATATCTTCTTTATTCTTAAAGTGATAGTACAGCAAGCCTCTTGATATATTTACTTTGTCAACAATATCCTGAGTTGTTGTATTAGTATACCCTTGCTCTATAAAGAGTAGCATTGCAGCATCCATAATTTCAGCACGTCGTATTTCCGGTTCTTTAACATCTCGCATTTTATCCCTCCTATTTAAAGGATATCACTCAACTGACAATTTGTCAATTGTGTTTTATCATTTCTCTTGAATTTTATGGTATAATATATTTACAATTTTAGAAAAATGCTTAATGCTTGCTTGACTTTTGTAGCAAGCACAGTAAGTGTACGGACACTTACGGAAAATTGACGAAGCAGCCCTTGGGGATCTGCTTCTTTTTTTATCAATTTTTAGCTTGTTAGGGAGAACCCTAAGACCCCGAAATACATTCAAAGGAGGAACTAACTATGGCAAATAGAATAAGAAACGAAAGACTTGAAATTAAACTAACTGAAGAAGAAAAGGCTCTTTTTGAAGAGAAAAAAAGACTTGCGAAGTGTAGAAACATGAGCCATTTCATCCGCAAATGCGTTTTGGAAAAGGAAATTTATCAAGTGGATTTAGAGCCTTTCAGAGATTTACAAGGCTTACTTTCTAATGCAACAAACAACATCAATCAGATTGCAAAGCGTGTAAATTCGACAGGTGTAATCTACAAAGAGGACATAGGTGATATAAAAAAAGAGATTGAACATTTCTCAAAAGAGCTGTGGCAAATTCATTCACTACTTCTGAAAAGAACATCTGAAACGGAAGGTGAATAATAATGGCTATTACAAAAATACACCCAATAAAATCGACTCTTAATCTTGCTATCGACTACATTGTAAATGGAGATAAAACAGACGAGCAGCTTTTAGTAAGCACTCATAAATGCCACGAATCAACTGCTCACACTCAGTTTTTAAGGACACGAAATGACGCAGGAACAAAAGGAACCGTTCTTGCAAGACATCTCATTCAATCATTTTTACCGGGAGAAACAAGCCCTGAATTGGCTCACCAGATTGGTATGGAGCTGTGTAAAAAGATACTCAAAGATGAGTACGAATTTGTCTTATCTACTCACGTAGATAAGGGGCATATCCACAATCACATCATCTTCAATAATGTAAATATGGTAACAGGTAGGTGCTACCAGTCTAACAAGAAAAGCTACCACCAAATCCGTTATCAGAGTGATAAACTCTGCAAAGAAAATAGCCTATCTGTCATTGACGAGTTTTACGAAAGCTATAAGAAAAAATATAAGATTAACGGTAAATCTTGGTATGAAAACGAACAGGCAAAGCATGGCACTTCTTGGAAAAGTAAACTTCAATTTGACATTGATAGAATAATAAAACAGTCAAAGGACTGGGACGAATTTTTAAAGAAGATGGCTGATCTTGGCTATGAAATCAAATACGGTAAGCACATTGCTTTTAAGCCAAAAGATAAGGCGAGATTTACAAGGACTAAAACAATCGGAGAAGATTATACCGAGGAAAGATTAAAAGAACGAATTGCAGAAAGAGAGTTTATCAAGACTCCCGACGTCAAAAAACGCATCGGCAATGTTATTGACATGAACACCAATGCAAAGGTAAAGGAAAGCAAAGGCTACGAATATTGGGCAACCAAACATAACCTTCATACAATGGCTGAGTCTGTTATTTGTATCAGAGAACATGGCATTAAATCCGTTAAACAGCTTGACGAGTATATTCAAAAAGCAGCAGATGAAAGGCAAAATATACAAGAGAAAATCAATGCTATTGATAAGGAAATGCAGAAGCTTTCCACCACTATGGAGCAAGTTCATACCGTTAAAAAATACAGAGCGTGCTACAAGGAATATACTGCTAATCCGTCTGACAAGGCATTTTTTGAAGAGTACAAAGCTCAGATTACCCTATATGAAAATGCTCTCTCAGAGCTTAAAAAATCTTATTCCAAGCTCCCAAATTCAAAGGATATTTTAGCTGAGCTTGATAAATTACAAGAAAAAAAGAATAGCCTTATGCAAGAGTATTCTTCCTCAAAATCCACTATGGACAAGCTTTATAAGATACGAAAAAATTACGGAATTTATATGGATAAGGAGATGGAGAGATAATCTTTGTCTCCTTTTTTCGCAAATAAAAAAAGAGTCGGTGCAGTCCCAAGACCACACCGACCATAAGTTTATCTCTCTGCTTCTTTTGATGTTTCTTTCTTTTCTTTAGGCTTTTCTTTAGGCTTTTCCTTATCTTCAGCCTGATATTTTTTGATAGCTCCAAGTACAGACTCTTTCTTTTCTTCTTGTCCTTTCATCTGTTCTTTTGCCTTTAACAGTTTTGAAGAAAGTACCCTGATGTTGGTATGTTCTTTACCGTTGTCATCAACAGAAGTTCTGATTTGTCCAAAAAGCTTAACAAAATCTCCCTGCTTAAAGTCCTTTGGAATATCACTCTTTTCTCCGTATGCAGAGCAATTATGATATACTTTATCTCCTTCATCATTTTTTGAAACAACGGAGAAATTCGCCACCTTAAAGGTTTCTCCGTTCTTATTCTCCCTTTCAACTATATCGACCTTTCCTACAATATTTCCAACGATATTGACAAGGTTATCTTTTTCTGTCTGTACATAAGGCAGGTCTTTTATCTGCCCCTGTTCTCTTAATTCTTCAATCATATAGTCAAATTCCTCATGTAGCAAATTAACGGTGTCATTGTCCATATAAGCGTCATATAGCTTGTCCAAAGCACTTTCATCATTGATGCCTTTTTCCATGCTTATAATCGCCTTTACAAAGTCCTTGTGGTTATCATTTACCATATCTTCTATTTGATTTCTCATTGCTTTGTAATCCATGTTTTTATCTCCTTTCATGGCAAAAGGGAGATTGCCCTCCCCTTATCTTAAAAATTCCTGTTCTTTTGTTTTTTGCTTTTCTTCTGTTTTACTTTCATTTTGATAGGCTCTTATCTGATCTAAAATAGACGGCTTATCCTCTGATTTTTGTGTGTTTTCTTCTTTGATATGAAAATTGTCCTCCACATCATAGGTTGACTCAAAATAATCACTGTCCTTAAAGTCATTATCATATCTATCCGGAATACCGTCATTATCGAGGTCTTTTGCAAGTGGATCATAGAAGTTTCCTTCATCATCAATATCGAGTCCCGTTGCTGCTCTTAAATCTTCGGAATCAACATAAACTAAATCACTAAAAGAGGACATTTCTATTTCATTTTTCATATTCTTTAGAGCTTCATTTTCTCCCTTATTTTCGTAATCAAAGCTCTCTGTTTTGATTGGCGTGTCATCAATATACTGAGTCCATGTCTTATCCTCTAAATTCAGTTCATACTGAATACCATGCCTTTCATCCGGTGTATCAGTATAAGCAATTCCTATGTGCTTTAAGTCAGGATATAGAGAATCAAACTCATCATAACTATGATTTTCTTCATACTCTCTGTTACAAAAATCAATGATTGCTCTTTTTACATTTTCCACAAGAGGATTATCATTTCTCTTTTCTTCCACTTCTCCCATATCAAGGAGCTTATTCAGTTCTGCCAAGCGAAGCACCTTATTCTTTAGTTCATCAGCTTTTTCAAAAGGCTTTTGTAATTCCTCTTTGGCATTTTCAAGCTGTTCTTTTGTGCTGAAGAGCTTTTCATCAAGCCTCTTTAATTTCTCAGGCATTTTCTCAAGAGCATTATCCAGTCTTGTTATATTACCGTCTGCACTTGTGCCAAGCTCTCCTGAATGCTTTGCAGCACCGTTTAAGCTGAAGTTATGCTCATTGGTGAAGAAGTTGTAACTTACCTCTAAATCCATGTTTCTATACTTACCTATAACCTTGCTTTCATTGATTTTTACTTTAGAAATAGCTTCAAGCAGCTTTTCTCCGGCTAATTTCTTATCGGTAATCTTTTCTCCCGCAATGGTAATGGAAGTAAACTTTTCCTCACCTTCCGCTTTAGGCTCTACACTTACTATATCTTTCTTAACAGCTTCAATTAGTTTTTCGGTTCTTGCGATTTCTTCCGGATAGTTTTTAGCAACCTTATCTTCTAATCTGTAACGATTGGACTTATAGTTTGCTTCCAGCATTTTAAGTTTTGTAACTTCATTATCCAGATCCATCTTTTCCTTGATTTTTGGATCACCTGTTGCAAGGGCTTTAATCTCCGCATAGTTAAGTGAACTTTCGTCCACATCTTCCGCCACTCTGACAGGTGTCTTACTTGTCATAATTTGAGAAATGAATTTTTGCTTGTTCTCAATGGTCTGCCAAAGGTAGGCATCAAAGGTGTTCTCGGTAATGTAACGATAGATATTAACTTCTTTATTTTCATTTCCCTGACGGACAATTCTACCTGCACGCTGCTCAAGGTCGGCAGGACGCCAAGGGACATCGAGGTCATGAAGAGCGATGAGCTTGTTTTGCACATTCGTTCCGGCTCCCATCTTCTGAGTAGAACCAAGCAAAATCCTCACATCTCCTTTTCTTACCTTTGCAAAGAGTTCATCTTTTTGCTTATCAGTATTGGCTTCATGGATAAAGGCGATTTCTTCTTTCGGTATACCCATTGCTAAAAGTTTTTCTCTAATATCATCATAGATATTAAACTCCCCATCGCCTTTTGGTGTAGACATATCGGAAAATAGAAGCTGTGTTAACCTATCTTCTTTTGTCTTATCCCAAATGGCAAACACATTTTTCACGCATACATTGACCTTACTGTCAGGATTATCGGGTAGCAAAGGATTGATTAAACGCTGATCTAAGGCAAGTTTTTTACCGTCATTGGTAATCTTCAGCATATTATCTTCATCAGGTTCTACCACTCTATTTCTAACATCATCAGCTCTTTCGGATAGGCTCTTTAGAATTTCCTTTTGTTCCTCACTTGGCAAAGTCTTAATAACTTCATAATGCGCCTCAGGTGTTGGAAGATTAAGCATATCCGCTGTTTGAATATCTGCAACTTCCTTAAACATAGACATAAGCTCAGGTAGGTTGTAAAACTTTGAAAATCTTGTCTTAACTCTGTACCCTGTTCCCTCCGGAGATAATTCAAAGGCAGACTGTGTTTCACCAAAGGTAGATGCCCAGCTATCAAAATGCTCCAAATTATTTTTCTTTAGGCTTTCATACTGAAGATAACGCTGCATGGTATAAAGCTCTGTCATGGAATTTGATACAGGCGTTCCTGTGGCAAATACAATACCTTTTCCACCCGTCATTTCATCCATATATCTACACTTCATAAACATATCGGAGGACTTAAATGCTTCACTTTGACCGATACCTGCTACATTCCTCATTTTTGTGTATAGATAGAGATTTTTGTAATTGTGTGCTTCATCCACAAATAGCTTATCTACACCCAGTTCCTCGAAAGTAATAACATCGTCTTTCTTAAAATCATCATTTAATTTTTCAAGCCTTGTTTCCAACTTTTTCTTTGTCTTTTCAAGCTGTTTTACCGTAAAGTTCTGATTTCTGTCATGCTTATATTCCTCAACATAATTTATGATTTCATCAATCTGATCCTGAATATGCTTCTCTTGATATTCCTTACTCATCGGAATTTTTTCAAACTGCGTATGCCCGATTACTACCGCATCGTACTCTCCTGTGGCAATTCTTCCGATAAATCTCTTTCTGTTCTTCGGCTCAAAGTCTTTTTTATCTGCCACCATAATATTTGCCGATGGATATAACTGCATAAATTCTCTGCCTATTTGACCTGTTAGATGGTTCGGTACAACAAAGAGTGATTTACTGCACATTCCAAGCCTTTTACTTTCCATTGCGGAAGCCACCATTTCAAAGGTCTTTCCGCTACCAACCACATGGGCAAGAAGCGTATTTCCTCCATACAAACTTCTTGCAATAGCATTTCTCTGATGAGGTCTAAGCTCTATTTTAGTATTCATTCCCTCAAAGGATAGGTTACTGCCGTCATATTCACGATTTCTGATGGAGTTAAAACGCTCATTATATAGCTTTACAAGCCTGTTTCTTCTTTCCTGAGCATTAAATATCCAGTTCTTAAATTCTTCCTTTATAAGCTCCTGTTTCTGTCCTGCAAGAAGCGTTTCCTTTTTATTTAATACAGAAGTTTTCGAGCCGTCCGGATTTACAATCTGGTCAAATACCTTTGTTTCTTTTAAGTTCAGTGCATCTTCAATCAGCTTATAGGCATTTACCCTTGAGGTGCCGTAGGTCATCTCTGCAAGGTCATTTCCTCTGTCCCTGCTCTTTCCTTCTACATTCCATTCACTTGTCAGATTTGAAAATTTAACCTTAATATCCCATTTGGCATATCCCGGAGTTTTCAGCGTTTCAAAGATGAATTTTTCAATATCTTTTATCGGTATCCATGTTGCACCAAGTCTTACATTGATTTCACTTGCTTCAAGCTCCTTTGGCAAAACTTTTGTAAGCTCTGCCTTTTGGTATTCCAATCGGTTCATCTCATAGCTTATCAGCTCTTTTTCTTTTCCATCTTCCGCATAGCCAAGATGAGGTAGCTCTCTTTCCGTTTGTCTAAGTTTTGATAGATAACTGTCAACAATCGCAATCTTTTCTCTGATATTCCCTGATAGGTACTCATCTTTTGTTACATAGCCATATTTATATGAATTACTGTCATTTGCACAGGCAAAAGGTAAATCCCCATCCTCCAAGTTAAAGGATAACGGTCTGTAAAAGTTTTGTTCTTCTCTGATATTTAAGTAGATTTCTCCTCTAAGTTCTTCTATCAAAGTAGGTCTGTCTTTTCCTGTAAGACTTCCCATATAGTCAAAGTCCACATAACCTTTTTCAGACATAGATAACACAAGAGCTTCAAGGGAAGTGTCTACATGGTCGATTGTCTTTGCCTTTGTGATTGTTCTTTTTGAAAAAATATCTCCCTTTGCCTTAAAGTTTTCTTCTTCATCAAGGATTTCTATGGAGGAAACAAGTGGAAAATTACTATCTTCTTTTAAGACTCTGGTATTACTTAGGTTATTGACATACCCATGCTTTTTAGAAAAACTGTCATAGACTTCATTGAGCTTTTCTTGAGCTTTCTTTACCTCATCATCGGAATAGTCCTCTTTCTGCTTGTAGATAACATCTTTAAGGGCAGTATTCAGTTCAAGATAGTCCTTAATCTTTTCCTTATTCTTATCCGTTATCTCTTTCTTGACGAAAAGGGAGTTTTCTCTGTAATAGACTTCATCATCAATAACGGTATAGGAAAAGTTCTTAACATCATCCGTTGCAGGCATTGTGCTGATTTCATCATCAAGCAGTTCTATTTCCTCATACTTTGCGTTCTTTGATATTTCTGTGCCTGCTTTTGTAAGAAGTTCCTTTATGTCTGTATTTTCTTTCGGCAGGCAAGCTATTGTATTCCCAAATCTTCCAGATATTTCTTCCATAGAACCAAGCACCTGTTCAGGATGATCAACAAAGTATTTGTTATATAAAAGCCCGTTTTCATCTTCAGCAAGATGAATCCAGTCCTCATCTCTTTCTCTGATACTGTCTCTTTTCTTTAGGAATATAATATCTGAGGTTACTTCTGTTCCGGCTACGCCCTTAAAGGTATCATTTGGAAGTCTGATTGCCCCTAAAAACTCTGCTCTTGCTGCAATGTATCGTCTGACGCTTTCATCCTTTTTATCCATTGTGCCACTTGATGTAATAAAGGCAATAACACCACCATTTCTTACTTTATCAATGGACTTGGCAAAGAAATAATCGTGAATAAGGAAGTTATTTTTGTTATAATCCCTGTCATTTACCTTATATTCTCCAAAGGGAACATTACCGATAACTGCATCAAAAAAGTTATTGGAAAAGGTAGTTTCTTCAAATCCCTTAATTTGCACTTCACTTTCAGGATATAAGAGTTTTCCAATACGACCGCTTACTGAGTCAAGTTCAACGCCATAAAACTTTGACCTACTCATTTCATCGGGAAGATTACCGATAAAGTTTCCAACTCCCATACTTGGCTCTAAGATATTACCGCTCTTAAATCCCATACCTGCAAGTGTCTTATATACGCTGTCAATCACTGTTTTCGGTGTGTAAAAAGCTGTTAGGGTAGACTCTCTTGCAGCTTCATATTCAGATGGTGATAAATTTTCCTTTAAGAAACTTCTTGCAGCTTCCCATTGTCCCTCTTTACTTTCGTCAAATACATCAGCAAGTCCGCCCCAACCGACATACTTTGAAAGGACTTCCTGAGCGTTAATATCTAAATCTCTCTCACCTCTTTCAATTCTATTTAACATAGAGATTGCTTCAAGGTTGCTATTCAGTCTCTCACTTGGAGATAACTTTTCCGGGAGCGTTTCTTCTGTGATTTTGAAGTTATGAGCATCAGCTTTCTTTATTTCTACTTCCTCAATAGTCTTTTCAGGGTTCGTATAGGTTATATTTTGAAATAGCCTATCAAGGTCGCTTTCAAGACGATAAAGAATTACATCGGAGCCTGTTATCATACCGCCAAGATATTCGGTATTGTCCTTAACCGTTACTGTCTTTAGATTATTTCCCATATCATCAAAGCGTGTGATGGTATAGTTTTTGTCCTTATATTTAACTTCATCACCAACAATAAAATTCGGTCTTTCAAGGCTTATCTGCTTTAATAAGTCCCCATTATCTTCAAAGGCTATAATCGGGATTTGACGATTTCCACTTCTTACCGGATCAAGCCATAAATCATTTCTTCCTGTGATTTGTTTTTTAGCAATCTCCCTTACAGTGTATTCTTCATGGTTGAAATAGACTGTATCATCTTCTTTAACTGTAAATTCATCGGTAAGGCTTTCCTTTTCTTCATTAAGCTCTACTTCTTCTCTTTCTTTGAGGTAATCAAATAGCGTTCCTTGAACAGGTGTTGCAGCTATTCTTTCTTCTACTTCTTCAGGTGCTTCAAGCTCTGTTTCTTCTTCAAAACTAAGTTCTCCGTTAAATACCGATTGAAGCTCCTGCTCATCCATCTGCTTGACAAGCTCTGTATTTTTAAGTTCTCTAAAGGTCTTTGGAAAATCTTCTAAAATAAGCCTCTGGGCATTTAATTCTTTCAACTCTTCAATACTGAAATATCCCCATTCAGGTTCAATCCCAAGTACAAGTCCAAAGGCATCTCCACTTTCTCTATCATACTCCGTCATATACCAAGTCCAATTACTTCTAAACGGAATGATATATGCAGCATGAACCTCTTTATCTGCTAAAGCGACATCTTCCTGTGCATAAAGCTCAGGCACTCTTTCAAGCATTTCATCAGTCATTAAGTTTTCAGGATCATCTTTAGAATAATATTGTGGTTCTTTTGCTTCTTCTATCTCTGAATTACCTTCTATTTTTTCCTCAAGATAAAGATTTTTAGAAAGCAGCTCATCAATATGCTTTGCCACACTTGACCAAGTAAGAAAAACATCACTGCAATCTTTCTTCTGTAATTTAAGTCCCTTAGCATCGTGCCATTCATCACTTCCCATTGCCCCTGAAACAGCATGAGAGCTTCCCCCGATGCCATACTCATCTTTTAGGAAATTAGCTTTTTCTTGAAGTGTATGGTTTTCTTTGAAGAATTTGGTGATTCGCTCTTTTCCCTTATCTATTCCGCTTCCTCTTGAAATTGCAGCAAAGACTTCATCTTCTGTAATAAATGGATTTGCTTTAGGAAGCTCTATCAGATTGGTACTATATTCCTTTCGTGGCAGCTCAAGTTCCTGTAATCTCTGATAAAGGCTATCTACCTTGTGGTAGTGAAATCTTAGTACATCTCTATTTTCTTTATATCCTGCTAAAAACCAGCTGTATTCTTTGATTGTTTCTTTCAGATACTCAGGATTTTTTAATGCCTCAGACAATTTTTTCGTTTCTTCCGGAAAGCCACCACCTCTTTCTATAAAATCAAAATATCCCTGTGCTTTTCCTTCTTCGCTTAAATCGTGATATAGATACCATAGGGATTCTGAAATTCTATCTCTTTCATAATCAAGGGATTCAGAAAGTTCTACATTTGTGGCATACTCTCCGGTTTCCAAAAGCTCATTTATCCTACTTGCTGCATCATTCCAGCTTAAAATTTGCGTATCATCTTCTCTTGCTGAAGTCCCATAAGCTAAATGAATGCCTTTATCCGAATACCAGGAAGATACTTCTCTTTCATCAATGTAAAATCCGTTTCCGCCTCTAAATGTATCTTTGAGGTATTCTCCCAATTCTCCATTACTTTTTCCTTTAGAAAACTCTGCAATAACAGGAAGTCTACTTCCATCGTGATTTCCTCCGTTAATAAGGACAGCATCTATATCCTTCTGAGTTAATGGAATGGTAAGTCTCATCTGTCCGTAAGTATTTTTGGGTAAAGAAAAAGAAGCCTTATCAGCTTCTCTTATCTCTACCTCAGTATTATCTTTTAAATTTCCACTACTTCCTTGATCGTCATTTCCTTTAGAGCTGAAATCATCGCCCCATACTGCGGATCGTTCTCGTCCTCTATCTTCCAAGCTGCCATCAGTTTCGGTTTTTCTGTTCTCATAAAGTCCATCGCTTGTTTTTGAATATCCATCAGGTGTCCTGTCAGCTTCTTCTCCTTGTATAGATCTACTAGCATCTCGAAATGGCTCTGCTCCTCGCTCTCTGAAAGATAAGTGAGTCTCATCACTGCGTAAATCGGATTCGGGAATTCTTTCATGAAATCCGTCTGTTCCTCCAAGCTGTTTAGTGTATTCTCCCTGATTTTCTCTATTATCTCGTCCGTACTCTCCATTTCGGAGAACTCGCTCGTTTTCATTTCTTTTCTGATCATCTCGTCGAAGTACATTTTCTTCTACCTCCTCAATTTCTTCTCTAATCTTATTATATCCTGCTTCTTTACCTCTTAAAACTTCTTTGTCAAGCTCTTTGCTTTTCTGAATGGTAGCATCAATGATATTTCCGCTAATATCCGATACGGTTTCACCAAGACTCATAAGAGATATACTATCAAGTCTTTCAAAATTTTCTCTTAAAAGTTCACTATCTATAGGATAATCAAGCTGAAACCTTAAAGATACCGCATAGCTCACTGAATCTCTCACAAACTTGGTAAAAGATATTCTATCCTCATCTGCTATTCTAAGCTCATTCATAAGGCTGTCTATCTTTTCATCACCGTAAAGTCTGCTTAAAGTAAAGATATTTTCTAAGGTGCTTTCACTCTCTTCATATCCTTCACTTTTTATCATTTCCTTTAATACATCTTGATGCGCTTCTTTATCGAATCTCCATAGATTTACTTCATTGACATCTCTGTTTCTTGAAACCGTCTGGCTTATATCAAAGATATAGTCCACCTTCTTGTATGTGCCGTAGTCCTCCAAAATTGGGATACCCTTTTTACCTCTCATAACGGTACGGTTAAATCGTTCCCTCCAATAGTCGAACTTGGCACAGGCTGTCGCCTCAGGATTTCTATCATAGATACTAAGCTGACTTCTAAAGTCATATCTCTGATTGTTTCCGACAACCTTTAGTAGCTTCAGATATTCTGCTTCACTTTGAAGCACATCTTGTTTTACAAGCTCCAAAATGTTATGAAAATCATTTATTCGCATTTTTACCTCCTTCTTTTTTCCAAACAAAAAAGGTGGTTAGATTTTACTCTAATCACCTTTAAATTCTATGTGCTGCAACTTACTGCAACTTAATTTTTCTGTTTTGACTTACTAAAAATCCTTATTTTACTAGGTTTTATCTCCCATTCATACTGCATAAATCACGATTTTGCAACTTACTGCAACTTAAATCAAGCCCAAAAAGGAATATACTTCATATATCTCGGAGCTGTATTTTCATCAACTGGCTTAATAAGTTTGGCTTCTAATGTATCTTTAATTATCCTCGATGCTTTATATTTATCTTTATCACTTATATCAAATAATTCTCTGAGCGAATTATTCGTTATACTCTCTCCATTGACATAGACAAAGCAAGCCTGCATATAACAAGTTCTTATTCTATCTTCTTTACTAATCAAGTCAAAAGGAGCTTTCAAATAGAGAGTTACTTTTGTGAATTTATCACTTTGATTTTCGATTTTAGGAGCAAGCATAGAATTCTTACTTGTCGCATATACTATCTTATCAAAACCACTTCCTCTTTCTTCACAAATCCCACATTTGTGCATAAATCCTGCAAGATTTTCATTTCTTGAAATCGGAACTGTATCAACAATGCGGTCTATCGAAACCAATGGCGAACCTGCATTTGAAAATTCTATCCTATCTTTGAATAACTCAACCATAGGACTTGTCCCTTTTTGTTCAATAGCTTGATGAATCATGATATTGGCAATTAACTCACGAATGGCTATCTCCGGATAACCCAACTTGGTTTTTCTTATAGAGTCTTCAATTATCTCTTCCTGTGGAATGACAGTCAAAACATAATCTACAATTTTCTCATATGAAATAGCATAACCTTCACTGAATACTTTTTCCCGTATCGTGTCAAGTCTATTGTTCTCTTTATACCAAATTACTCTTATAGATTTATGAGCTAAACCCTCAAAATTCTTTAAATCTCTTGAAATAAGTAATGCTCCTAAATTAGTAATATCATAGCTTCCGGAATCATTTCTTTTTATAAACTTTTCATTAGTAAAATCATCCAATATTTTATTGTTATTTTGTGGTAATGCAAACCCCATCTTTTCATAATATCCCGCTACATTCAGTACATCTAACACCTCATGAAACGAAATATTATCTTTTGCATTTCTTAATTCAAACGGAGTTGTATCAAAAGCTGCCCATAGAGATCTCTCTTTATCAGGATATTCTTTCAACTTCTTCTTATTTGTTCCAATTCTAATATACTCTTCACCTGAAAACTTAATTGGCTGCTTTTCTGCACATGGAATTTCGAGTAATACTACATTTTTATCCTCAATTTCTGTTTTATAAAATCTGAAGTCTATTCTTGGATTTGTCATTCGAGATAACCATGCTTCAAGTTCTTCCGAACCTTTTTTACTCTCCCTATAATCAAATGTAGTTCCTACAATTTTATGTGTATTATCATCAATACCCCAGAGTAAATATGCTTTAGGTCTTCCCCATAAAGTTGCAGAATTACCCAAAGCAGAAATATACTCACCTATCATCTGAGGTTCATCGTTATTATGCTTAAATTCAACCCATTCTGTTTCACTTGGCAAAGAAATCAACTCTCTGATTAAATTTTTTATATAATCTTGATTTTTTATTGCCATCTTAATTCTCCTAACAATTACAAATAAATTGCTTATATTATAGCATTTTTAGAGGATTTTTTCCACTCTGAAATTAGTTACCTCTTACTTTGCGTATGTCAGAACAGCCTCTTTTAGCTCATTTTCAATCGCTTCTAAAAATTCTTCCTTTGAAGATTTTCCCTGAGCAATATCCGATAATTCCATTTCCCATTTTGCGGTTGTTTCTGCTGATTTAAAGGTATCGGATACTATTGTTACAAGGCTAATCCCTTTATGCGTGGCTACAAGATTTTTCTTATCCCTTTCTACAAAGCCCTTAAAGATTAGATTTTCAATAATTCCTGCCCTTGTTGCAGGTGTGCCAAGACCTTTTCTTTCCACTTCTACACCTTTTTCAAGAGCGTCATTTCCCGCAATCTCCATAGACTTTAGAAGCGTATCTTCTGTAAAGTGCTTGGGAGGTTGGGTAAATTTTTCTTTAATCTCTTTATTTTCAATGTTTAAAGCATCATCAACATTTACATTAGGAAGTTCTACATCCTCATTCTTCTTGGACTTATACTCTTTAAGATATTTTGTAAACCCCTCGTCTTTAATTACCTTTCCTGAACTTGTAAATTCAAAGCCGTCAAATTCAGCTACTATCTTCGTTATATTTTCAATGAGTGGATAGCCTACACTTGCGTGAAATTTATCGGATATAAGGAAATAAACTTTTGCTTCGCTTGGAGGAAGCTCCGAAACATCTTCCTTTAATGAACTGATTGTCGGAATAATCGCATGATGATCCGTAACCTTTTTAGAGTTAAATACCGTCTTAATACGCCCTGTGTCAAAGTCATTCTTACCCAAGATGTTATTGACCGTACTTACAATCATATCTTCCGTTAAACATCTGCTGTCTGTTCTTGGATAGGTGATGAGCTTTTTCTCATAAAGGCTTTGGGCATAATCAAGTGTCTGTTTAGCACTATATCCGAAATACTTATTGCACTCTCTTTGAAGTGTTGTAAGGTCAAAGGGTAAATCAGGTTTAGTAATCTTTTCTTTCTGAATGACATCGGTTATTTCAATCTTATCGCCTACTAAACTTATAAGCTGTTCAGCAGCAACTTCATCATCAATTCTGTCTGTGGAGAGTGTAAATCCATTCATAGAAAGCTCTACTGTGTAATATTTTTCTTTCTGATAATTTGCTATCTCATCATCTCTTTTTACAATCATGGCAAGGGTAGGTGTCTGCACTCTGCCAACACTGTAATTCTGCTGATACAGACAAGAGTAGAGCCTACTAATATTCATTCCGACTAACCAATCCGCAATAGCTCTTGCCTGTGCTGATTCAAAGAGATTATCATAGTCTTTTCCGTCTGTTAGGTTATCAAAACCCTCTTTAATGGCACTATCTTCCATTGAAGAAATCCAAAGGCGTTTCATCTTCTTTTTACAATTCACTTGATTATATACAAGTCTAAAAATACTTTCTCCCTCACGACCTGCATCGCACGCATTGATAACCGTATCAACCTCCTTATCATTCATCAGCTTTTTAAGGATGTTAAACTGCTTCTTGGTTGCCTTTGCTACTTCATACTTGTAGTCGCTCGGAATAATCGGTAAATCAGCCATATTCCACTTGGCGTACTTTTCATCATAAGCATCCGGATTTGCCATTTGAATTATGTGTCCAACGCACCAGCTCACCCTATATCCGTTTCCTTCATAATATCCGTCTTTCTTTTTATTTGCTCCAATGACCTTTGCAATGGAGATTGCAACACTCGGCTTTTCTGCAATAACTAACTTCATCTGTGTTTTCCTCCTGTTATAAATCAAAATAGGGCGAAAGATGTTACTCTCCCGCCCTGCATTTGCACCAAATACTGTATTGTTTTTGATGCAGCATTACTGCTCATCTTCTGCTTCATCTGCATCATTTGTTTCTTCTTCACTTTCAGATTCAGAAAAGAAATCATCATCTTCCTCCTCTAAGGCTTCAAGTTCTTTATCTTCTTTCTTTTTCAAAACCTTAAAATAGTAGCCTGCTCCTAATGCACCACCTACTACAAGAAGCAAAATAATATAGGTTCCTAAATTACTCTTTTCGTCCTTCTTCTCAGGCTTTACTTCTTCCTTAACAGGTTCTTCTTTTACTACTTCCTGCTTTGGTGCTTCTTTTTTCTCTACCATGTTTAAGAGATCATCTTCAGATACTTCCGTAAGAAGCATTACATTCTCACTATCTTCATCATGATTGATGATTAAATGAAAGGTCTTACCGTTTTTAGTTTGAAAGGTAATAAACTGCCTTGCATCAGCGGAATATTGATCCGTTTCTTTGTTATCGCTGCTATCCCTATGGTGAATCGGGTAATCTTTATTCGCATTATCCTTATTTTCCGTAACGGAAGCTCTTGCCTTTGACGGTGCAGAAGCTACTCCCTTATTGGTATTTACACTCTTACTTGTGCCATCCATAGCTGAATCTTGGCTGTTATTGTTAGCAGGCGTTTTAGCTGTCAGCTTATTAGGATAACGAATTTCCTTTTCTTTATCTTTTGATTGTTTAATATTTTCATCTTTTGTAGTATTTCCAAAACTTGTCTTTGGTTCACTTCCCTTACCTGTATTTACAAGTGCCTGAGAATTTCCTGAACTTGTTTTTATACTGCTATTTGGTGGAATTGGTGTAACAACATTAGATGATGCCGGAGCTTTATTCACTTCATTAGCCTTTTTTTCAAGATCTTTAATCTTTTCATTTAGCTTGTCCATTTCCTTTTTAATATCAGAAGATAAATCTTTGTTATCCTTTTCTTTTTTCAGTTTTTCTTTCAGACTTTCAATTTCATCTTCAAGAGCTTTGATTTTTTCCTTCTGCTTATCGCTTAACTTATCTTTATCCTTAATCTCACCATTTAGCTTATCAAGCTCCCATTTAAGTTCTTTTGCCTGCTTTTCCATCTTGGAAATATCCTCTTTGGAAAGCTCTGTCTGCGTTTCCTTATCCTTAAGTTCAGCCTTTGCTATATTACGGATAATCTCATCTTTTCCATCTCCCTTTACCTCATAAAACAGAAACTCATCAATGAATTTCATATCATCTGGGAGCATTGGAAGATCTCCGCTATCAATAAGTTGTCCTTTCTCAGCCTTTATCTTTTCTTCCTTAAAGACCTTTTCATCTTCAAAGATATACCTTACATTTACTTCAACTTCCGTTTGAACAGCTTCGTTTTTTGTTGGAGCTTCAGATTTTTGCTCCTGTGCATAAACAACCGTCCAAAGACCTAAAATACAACTAATACTTACAATTACCGCAAGTGCTACCGTCCAAAACTTATTATTCTTTTTCAAACTGGTTTTCATTTGTTTTCTCCTTTTTTATTTCTGCTTTTTGTCTGTTTACCTTTGCCATCAAATCGCTGATTGTGATGTTATTCTTTCTGCAAATGGCAATGATCTCTTCATTTTCAAGCTCTTCTTCACGAATGAATAAAGGCTCCAATTCTTCATCAATCAGAGCCTTTTTATCATTTAACTTCTTTATTCTGTTTTTTACTGCTATCAGTTCCTTTTTCAAATTGTTACCTCCTATTTCTTTACATTTGGCGGAAAACCGAATCCTACGGGATGGTGCTTACAAAATGTTGCTATCCAATCATCTAAGGTAGTTACTCTTATTCGACCGATGTTATCAATCACTTTTCCATCTCCAATGTAAATACCTACATGACCATAGGTAAGCCCTGCACTGCTTCCGCTACTGCTGCTTTCGACTGCCACAAGCATTCCGACCTTTAGCTTTGACCTGTCTGATGTAAAGGTATAGTTTCGGTACATATCACAGGCATTCCCACCTATATATCCAAGTCCTGCATTTTGATAGACCTGTGATACCCACATGGCACACCATCCTGCACCCGGAGATGGCGTAATGTATGCAGCATTAACAATCTTCTTTTGTACTTCCGTAGATGCCTCATACTCTTTTCCACCGCCGATACCTCCATTTGCACTGATAAGGTCAGAATTACCAAAGGCTTCTCTCATATTGCCTTGTGCAAGGAACAAGGCTTCATAATGCTTTAGATTATCGGGATAGTTTGCAAAGAACTTTCGGATAATGCTGTCCATCTCTTTTTTATGAAGCGTTACGATGAGTTTTTTATACTCATAAGGTTCTTCGTGGCTTTCTGTATATTCATTACCATCTTCATCGGTATAGTTTTCTGTAACTGTCCTGTATCTGATTTCAATTTCTTCCCTATACTCAAGGTCATACATGGACTCAAATAATTCTTTTAATATGGATTCTACTTCCGATACACTCTTTACCTCTCCGCACCTTGATGTAATGTAGGATAAAAGCTCATGGACATTATGACCGATGTATTCTGTATTATTTAAGATATATTCATCATATCCAGGATAATTTTCTTTCACATGGTCAACTTCACTTTGAAGCTCACCCTCCATATCTGAAAATTTCTGATTGATTTCACTTAGGACATTTGGCTTTGATAAATAGCTTGTTGTAAGCACAGAGCTTGTAGAGTTCATAAAGCCTGTCATTCCCGTTCCTGCAAAGTTAATCACAAAAGTCCCTAAGATAATGATACCTATGAAAATAAGCATTAGTCCTTTTGCTTTTCGGATAATCATATCCTTTGAGCTTTTCAGTGTTCCGATAAGTCCCTCTTTAATTCGATCTCTAAGCCTTGACTTATTCTCACGAGAAATTGCTGCCTTTACCTGATTTTTCCTTTGAAATCTTTTATAGGCATTTGCTCTTTTATACTCATCCGTCTTTTTCAGTTCCTTTTTGGCATCACGAAATTCCAACTTTGACTTACGCTTTCTGATTTTATAGTCCTTATTTGTAAGGTCATAGCCTCTTTTAGCTCTTTTCTTATCAGAATACTTCTTTATGCCATGAATGAGCTTGGAGCTTGTATCTGCTGTCTTTTCTCCTGCTTCCACTCCTTGATTTTCATCACTTCCATGAGATAAGTAATCTCTTACGGTTTCACTTCCTTTAGCAAGTCCTGAAAGGGCAGATACTTTTACCATGTCTTTTTTTAGCTTTTTCTTCTGCTCTTTATAAATACTGCTATGAACTTTTTTGCTTGCAGTATCTTTTCCAGTCTTTTTATCTTCAGGCTTATTCTCCTTTAACACATCATCCTTTTTCCTTGTATAAAGGCTTTCGGTATAGTTTTTCCTTTTATACTTGCTCTTTTTAACCTTATGATTTTTAGATGGATTTTCTAATGATTTTTCTTTTTGTGGTAGATTATCCTCTACATCATAGGTTGATTCAAAGTAGTCGCTATCCCTAAAGTCATTGTCGTATCTGTCTATAATCCCATCATTATCAAGGTCTTTTCCTAAAGGATCATAGATTTTTCCATCCTTAACCTCCGTAATATAATCTGATCTTCCCGTTTCAATTGCAGAATTTACGTCTCCCTTATCTGAAGCTCTATATTTTTCGTTTCTCTTGGATGTTCCATAAGACTTTTCATTATCAGCACTTACCTTACTTGTTTTTTCATGCACTTTATCCTGAAACCGTTCTTTCTCATGAACGATTTTACCTCTGTAATCATCGTTATGTTTTAGCTTACTTTCTTCAGGTATCGTATCTGTTTTACTATGAAACATCTCTCTTTCAAGGCTTGCCTTATGCCTTTCCTTAAAATCCTTTTTCAGCTTCTTTCCCATAGGCTACCTCACTTCTTCCGGCTTGGTAGTCATCTTCTGATATAAAATTGTATCTTTCGGAAACTTATCAATGAAAGGCACAATGGTATTTCCAAAGAATAGTAGTCCCTCACCCTCATTGGAGTTGGTAACATATCTAAGCTGAGGAAGTGAGATTTTAAGTTTTCTTGCAAGTATCTCTCTATCTCCTGAAGCCTGATTTAGCATTAAGACAAAGTCTGTATTGTCAAAGATATTTTCTATCTCCTTACTCATAAGTAGGTCTTTGACATTCTGCGTAATACCTGTTGGAATACCTCCCCATTTACGAAATCTTTTCCAAATCTCTACGGAATAGGATGCTGTCTGCTCATCTTTTAAAAGCAAATGGAACTCGTCGATATAGTACCTTGTAGACTTGTTTCCTCTGTTTTGTGACACCTTATTCCACACCTGATCCTGAATAACAAGCATACCGATTTTCTTTAGCTGACTTCCAAGTTCTTTAATATCAAAACAAAGGAGCTTCTTATTCAAATCCACATTTGACCTGTGATTAAAGACATTAAGAGAACCTGATACATAGATTTCCATCTCTGTTGCCAGCTTCTTACCAACCTTTTCCTCCTGTCCTTTTAACATATCGTATAGGTCTTGCAGTATTGGCATATTACAAGGCTCTGGGTTTTCAAAATACTTTTCATAAATCTTAGGTAGGCATCTATCTATAACGGACTTTTCTTCTGCTGTAAGACCACTACCGCCTACTACAAGCTCAAGCATACTCATAATAAAGTTTGCCTTGTCTTTCAGCGGTGCATCCCCATCCCCGTAGTTCATGTTTATATCAAGAGGATTCAGGTAATCCTTCGACTTACTGCTGACCTTAATGACTTCTCCCTTAAACTGCCTTACGAGGTTTCCATACTCTCCTTCCGGATCGCAAATAATCACATCATCATCTGTTACTAAAATCGCATTTGCCATTTCTCTTTTGGCACTGAAGGATTTACCGCTGCCTGGAGTTCCGAGGATTAGACCGTTTGGGTTCTTTAATTTCTTTCTATCTGCCATAATCAGGTTATGGCTTAGGGCATTTAGTCCGTAGTAAAGACTATTGCTTGAATTGATAAAAAGCTCCTCTGTGGTAAATGGCATAAATACTGCCGTTGATGAGCTTGTCAAGCCTCTATCTATCTCAATCTTATTTACACCAAGAGGCAGCACGCTCACTAAACCTTGTTCCTGAGAATGGTCAAGTCTTTTCAGCTTACAGTTATGCTTATTTGCAATGGAGCTTATTTGAGCAATTGTGTTATCGAGCTTTTGCACTGTCCTTGCAAAGTTCATAAAGACGATACTTACCACAAACATTCGCTCATCTCTTGTCTGTAAGTCTTTTAATAGGCTCTTTACATCTTCTCCGTAAGTAATTAAATCACTTGGAAGAATGTCCATGTCATAGCCTGACCTTACCGCCTTTTTGTTTTCCTCAATTCGCATCTTATCAATATCGGTGTTTTTTCTTTTTACCATCTTAATGGCTTCTGACTGATCAATTGCCTTAATATGAAAAGAGATATTGATGTTATCATCAATATCCAAAAACTCAGATAGCATACGGTCAGATAGCTCACTTGCAAGGATTTGAAAGTGGCTGACTGCACCGATAAATTTTCCAAACTTAAAATATCTGCTTGGCATAAAGTTAAATTCATCAGGAGCAATATATGTCTTGGTGCTTTCTCTTTTCTTTAAGTCCTTATAGGAAAACTCAAAGGTCTTATTCGGATTTAATATATCGTGAAGTATCTTTAGCCTTTCTTCTCCTGTAAGACTTTCAGCACGAACCCCCATACTTTTGAGATTAGACAATATATCTATCTCCAGTCTTTCAAGTTTTGATGTAGCCTGCTCTAAATTGTCTGCTTCTACTGTAAAGGTTATATATTTTGATTTTTTAAGTCCGTTATTTCCCTTTACAATCTGACTTTTAAGCATCTCTCTAAATTCAAAGCGTATATCGTCGAAACCGTCCTTTTTATCCGGTATCTGAATTGCCGACTTCATTTCTTCGTTTCGTCCGAGCTGATTGATATATGAAAACTCAATGCTGATACTTGGATCAAAAGAGTTTAGGAAGTTTGCAAACTGATTAAAAATCAAGTCCCTATCTTCATCTAAGGCAAGCTGATAGTTGATGTCCTGAAAGGCTATACTTTTACTGAAGTGCTTTTCATCAAGCTGGCATATTCCGCTTTTTAAAAGCCTTAGATAGGGAATGGTATCTTCTACCGTATATCTTTTCGGTTCTTTCTTAAAGATAAGGTCAAGGATTCCTCCCTTATCTTTTTTTGACTTGCAATTACTTTTCTTTAAGTCCCGCTTTTGACTTCTCAATGCCTTTTCGTTTTGCATGAGTTTTATTTGCTGAATTTTTCTTTTCTTGTCCAAGGTAAACCTCCTTTCTCACTCTCTTTTGCGGTTGATAAAACTTATGAAGATAAATGTACTTAAAGTATTTCTCAAATGTCAGTCCGTCTTTTTCAAATAGTGTGATGAAAAAGATAGGAAGCGTGGATACGATAAGAAATATGACAGCTATGTCATTTGGCACAAACTTCCTCATAAATAAATAGACTGGTATTCCAACCAGTCCTGCAAGTATGAAGCCTATGAGCTGCCTTTTTGTAAGGTTAAAGGCTACCTTTGTCTTTACCTTCTTTAAGTCCTTGGGTATTGGTACATACGCCATAGCTTACCTCCCATCTTCTTTGTCCTTTGGCAGCTCCTCAAAGTGTTCATATACAGATCCGATTTCATCCTGAATAATTGCAAGTTGTTCATCTATATTCTTGTTATATCTTTGCTGCATTAGGTAAAAATCATTATGGCAGCGACCGATGTCATCTATTTTTTCTTCCAAATCCTCAAGCCTGTTATGAATCCTGATTCTATCAATTACCGCCATAATACCTGCGACTATTATTACTGCTGTAAATGTTGTTTTTCTTTTATCCATACTATCTTTCCTTTCTTTTAGTGTGCATTTAATATGCTTTTGGCCAGTGTTCCGCTCTTTAGCATCATTAACCCCAGCAAAACCGCATAGCCAAGTATCGTCATGGTACTTGTGTGTATATCTGTTATCTTAATCGTCTTAACTAAAACTGCGTAAATTCCAAGACAAACCATTAAAAAGAGTCCTTGTAGTCCAAGTGCAAATAGTCCTTTGATGTAGTTTGTTCCAATCTGTCCCCACTCCTTGTTTCCCATTGTGGCAAATGGAATGGCTGAAACCGATGAATAAACATAAATCTCAAACATTCTTCCGTAAACTACAAGCATAATCACAACGGATATTACCTGTATAGCAACCTTGATGAGTGAGGTTTCAAAGAGAATCATGACAAGTTCTCCAAGACCCTTTTCTTTTAGGGTATCCATCATTGCCACTATCTGATCTCCGGAAACGGTGGCAGAGGTATTTATTACCCCTGCCGCCTTATTTACCATGTGCTGTGCCACATCAAAAACTGCCATTGAAAACTCAAAGGCATGGGATACTAACCATACAGCAATCCACATCTTGATGATGTACTTGAAAAATTCAAAAGTATCTGTATCGTGCATATTGTTCTTTTGCATTACCATATTGATAAGCTCGATACAAAGAACTGCTGTGATGATTAGTCCCGCTATTGGAATGATAACGGAATCGTTAATGCTTTTGATAAAGGCAAATACATCTCCGTTCCACCCCATAGGCGTTTTACCTACATCTGTTGCAACTGCACCAACTTTATCGTTGATGTCAAGAAACATGGACTCTAAGTTTGCTTGAATACCGCCCAGTAGAAGCTCCTTAAAGAATTCTTCTATCTTGTCGAATATTCCAAACATCTAAGCTCTCCTTTTCTTCTTAATTGAGTACATTGGCAAGTAGTGGAATGAGCTTAAGTCCGATAAGAACGATCCCTCCTCCAGCCATAAGCTGCTTAATACCTTGGCTCTTTGCTAATGTGCGATAAAGAAGTAATAGAAGTGTAAAAAATTTTGCCGTTCCTATCCGGCACTTAGGGCTGTGTCGGATAGGTCAGGCGTTAGGCTTCCGGCAAGTCTATCTTGCCGACAAAGCTGTAATAAATCTCAATGTCCTGCCTGCGGGTGCCGTTCTCGTCATAGCTGCACTCATGCACGACGATTTTCTCAATCATTTCCCGCAAGAGGGTGGGGGTCAATTCTTCAAAAGCAAGGTGCTTTCTCACAATCCCCATGAATTTCTCGGCGTTGACGGTGGCGGCCTGCGACTTGGAAAGTTCCTCCTGCAAAGCGGCAGCCCGGTCTTTCAGTTCCCGCTGCTCCTGCTCATAGTCCGCCGACAGCTCCATGAAACGCTCGTCGCTGATTTTGCCGCTTACATTGTCCTCATACAGCCGCTTGATAATGCGGTTCACTTCGGCAATGCGTGTCTGGGCCTGTTCAAGCTGCTTCGTGGCTGCGGCGGTCTTTCTCTTGCCGCCGATTTCGTTCTGCTGGATGAGCAGCTTTACAAAGCGGCTCTCATGCCTGGCGGCGTATTCCGTCACTTGCCGGAGATTGGAAAGCACGCCCGCCGTCAAAAGGTCGGTGCGGATAAAGTGTGCCGTACAGTCACGGGTACGCTTCTTGTAGCTGCCGCAGATATAACAGTCCTGCTTGCGGTTCTTGTTCTGATACCGCTGCTGATACAGCACATGGCCGCAGTCGGCGCAGAACAGCATACCAGAGAACAGCCCCACTTCATCATAGCGGTTCGGGCGTTTTCGCTGCTTGCGTAACTCCTGCACACGCTCCCATGTTTCCGTGTCGATAATCGGCTCATGGTGATTTGGGAAGATAGCCTGCTTCTCGATGGGGTTCTCAACGCTGTGCTTGACCTTGTAAGAGGGCTTCTCCGTCTTGAAGTTTACCAGACAGCCAGTGTACTCCCGGTTTTCCAGCAGATGGACGACGGTGTTTGTCGCCCACTTGCACTCATAGCCGGGGTGGTAGCGTCGGGTGCTGCCCGTCCTGCGGTATTCCAGCGTCCCCGGCGTGGGGATTTGCTGCTCCGTCAGCATACGGGCAATCTTGGTCGGGCCATTTCCCGCAAGGCAAAGCTGGTAAATCTGCCGGACAACCGGGGCGGCTTCCTCGTCAACGATATAGTTCTCGTCCTTGTCCATGAGATAGCCATAGACTGGCTTGCTGGTTACAGGCTTGCCGCTCATGCCTTTTGCTTTCTTTACTGCCTTGATTTTCTTGCTCGTATCTCTCACCAGCCATTCGTTAAATAAGTTCCGCAGAGGGGTAAAATCATTGTCCATGCCGCCGTTTGCGCTGTCCACGTTGTCATTGACAGCGATAAAACGCACGCCCTTTTGAGGGAACAGCATTTCCGTGTAAAATCCCACCTGCAAGTAATTACGCCCCAGCCTGCTCATGTCCTTGACTATGACGGTGCCGACTTCCCCGGCTTCAATGTCTGCAAGCATGGCTTGAAATCCGGGCCGCTGGAAGTTCGCACCTGAGTAGCCGTCGTCGGTGTACCAGCGCAGATTGGTAAAGCCGTTCTGCTTGGCGTAGGCTTCCAAAATCCGTTTCTGGTTGGAAATGGAATTGCTCTCGCCTTGCAATTCGTCCTCATGGGACAATCTCGGATAAAGGGCGGTAATGAGGTTTTGGGTGGCTTGTCTTAACATAAAATCCTCCGTTTCCGACAGCCAGCCCCACTATTCCGTGGTTTCATTGTACCACGGAACAGGGGCGGCTGTACAGCGGTAAAAGTGATAAATCTGCTTCTTTACAGCTTGTCAAATCGCCTTTTTTTGTGTAGCAGCGGCTTCCGCTTCCAGTACCCTCGCCATCTTGTCGGCGGCGGTGCTGGTGGTGTCTTTCTTGAAAAAGCCGGACACGACAAGAACGGTATTCCCCATGCGGATTTCCGTCACGCAGTCGGGGCGGCGGGTGGTACGGTGGTCGTGCTGCTTGATATTCTCCATAGGCAATACTCCTTTCATTCAGCCAGCAGTTTCTTCATGGTTTCCATTTTCCGCTTTGCGGTTTCCTGCCGGAAGTTGACGCCAGTAAAGCGTATCGGGACGCACATGGACAGCAGTCGGTCATAAATCCGGGAATGGGCCGTGTCTGTCGGCTTTTTCAACTCGTCCAGCGGGCGGTTGGTGGTGGCGATCAGCGGCTTGTTGCTGCGGTATCGGGTATCAATCACATGGAATACCTGTTCCAGTCCATAGTCGGTGCCACGCTCCATGCCGAAGTCGTCAATGATAAGCAGCGGATAGCGGCAAAGGCGGGAAATATACTCATTCCGGCCTGTAAAGCCGGGAGAGAGGTCGCCCAGGATAACGGCGAAGTTCGTCATATATACGGGGACTTCTTTCTCCATGAGGGCGTTTGCGATACAGCCCGCAAGGTAGCTTTTCCCGTTGCCGACGTTCCCCCAGAACAGGCAGCCGATGTTTTCGGCCTGCATTTCTTCCCAATGCTCCGCATACCGCCGGGCAATCCCGGTCTGCGGGTTTCTGCCGTTGTCGTTCTCGAATGTCCATTGCTGCATGGCTGAGTCGGCAAAAGCCCTCTGTTTCAGATTTTCCACGGCTTCCACATGGCGGCGGTGTTCCTCGGCGGCCTGCCGCTGCTCACGGGCGGCTCTCTGGCAGTCGCACTCTGCCGGGTGGCGGTCACGGCCAAACAGCTCCTTACCCTCCGGGAAGTAGGCTTCTTTCGGCGTATGGCACTTTCCGCAGTAAAGCAGTCCGTCCTCGCCGATATAGTCCTCCATCTCCGGGGCGGCGGTTGTCATGTTCTCCAAAATATCTTTGATTTCACTTGTCATAAGCTTTCTCCCTCCATACAGGTATAGTCGGGGATGCCCTGTTTTACGGCTCCCTTTTTGTCATTGGCCGCCCATCTGTGCAAGGCGGCGGCATAATTCTGGTAGGCTTTCCCGCTGGCGGCAAGGTAATGGCTCATTTCCTCAATCAGCCGTTCCAGCCTGTCCGGGTATTCTGCCTGTAACTCGTCATATTCGTCCTTTGACAGAAAAATATTCTCATATCGGCCATAAGCTGTGGGCGGCTCCCCACTCGCTCTCATTGTTTGGTTCTCTATTAAGTTGTTTATATTAGTTTTGTTAGGGGTCGGTTTTCCGACCATCATAGGGTCGGTTTTCCGACCGTCATAAGGTCGCTTTTCCGACTGTATGAGGGTCGCTTTTCCGGCCATCAGTTGGTCGGAAAACCGTACCACTGGGACAGGCGGCACTTTCACATAAAGCCGATTGGGTGCGGAGAAGCCCCGCCGTTCCCGTTCTAAAAGCCCGGCTGCGTCCAGTTCTTTCAAGGCTCCCTTGATGGCGGTACAACCCTTGTCCAGCATTTCCGCTATCTCCGCAACGGGGTAGACAATGAATATCCTGCCCTCGCCGTCCTGCCAGCCGTTCTTCTGTGACAGGGTGGAGCGGTCTAATAAAAGCGCATACAGCAGCTTGGCGGTCTGTGAAATCTCCATTTTCAGCAGGAAACGGGGGTATGGAAGATAGGCGGGCAGCGTGGTGTCTGCCCTGATATAATCAGCGATAGTATCACCTCCCTCTGTGTTGTGTCGTTTTTGGGCTTTGTCACGCATTAGGACGGCATTTCCGGGGGGAAAGGATAAATGTATCGCATACCCTTTGACACCCACGAAAAAAGCCTTGATTTATGCGGGTTTGAAAGGCTCTAAAGCGTGACATTTCTGCCTTTGTTTCCGCTTTCTCTCGGCGGCTTTGCGTTTCTTCATGCACCCGGCGCAGCCGGGGCAGTATTTCCCCCGGTTGGATTTGGGGACAAAGGCCGCCCCGCAGACCGCGCAGCGTTTCCGGCTCCCCCGGTACAAGAGGGCTGCGGCCAGCTCCCCGTCAAGGGGCAGGACAGCCACACGGAACCAGCGGCACATGAGGGAATAGGAAATGCTCTGGACGCACACGCAAGGCTCCCCGTCGTCTAACAGCAGGCAGTTCCCCTCGTCGTAGTTACAGCACTCATGCACAAGGCGGCGGGCTGCCTGGTGCTGGCGGTAGTCCATGCGGGACGGCTTATCGTTCATGGCTCTGCTCCTTTCTGCGGTGCGGCTCTTCCCGGCGCAAAATCTGGTCGATGTTCCGCTTGACGGTCTGCAACTCCCTGAACCGCTGCTTCTGTTCGTGATAGGTGTTGTACAGGCCGTCTTTCTCGGAGATAAGCTGCTCGATCTCGGCCTGCAACGCTTTTCGGCCGGGCAGCTTGGTAAGCCCCTGTGCCTTGAAATACCGGGCGGCGGCTTCGGCTATGATAAAATCGCTCTCGTTTGCCTGGCGGTATGCGGCGCGGGCTTTCTCGGATTTCTGCGCTTTCAGCCCCTCGCGGATGGGCTTGGTCTTGGCATAGGCAAGTACCTGTTGCCGCAACTCCCTTTTCCCTTGCAGCTTCGTTTCCAGTGCTTTCAGTTCGCCGCTGGTCTGGCGCATTTCCTGATAGGCGGTAGCAACGGCGGCTTCAAGCTGTTCCGGGGAAGAAAAGCCGTACTGTTGGTAGATGGTCAGGGTCTTGGCGGCCTGTTTCAGATTGTGTATCTTCGCCCATCGTTCATAGCCTTTGCCCTTGCCCTCGGCCATCTTCTGCTCAATGTCCACAAGCCGCTGCACACTGTCCTGTCTGGGGTCGATTTTCCCTGTCTTTTCGCCCTGTAAGCGGCCTTTCCCGGCGTGTAGGTATTCGGGTATGGCTGCGGTCTGTTCGGCGGCTCTGGCGGCTTGGTGCTGCGGGGTGTAGCGAACCGTTACGCCCCTCTGGGCGTTCTGCTCCAAAACGGCAAGGACGGCGGTGCGGTCAAAGTCGCCGCCCAGCTTCCGGGCGGTGATAGGCTTCGTCCTGTCTGGCGTGAGGTAGGACAGCCGCCCCCGGCTCTCCTTGACGGTCACACCCTCCCGCAACAGCAGAGAGGAAAACTCGTCAAAGCTGGCAGCGGTGGCAAGGGCTTTCCGTAGGGTCTGCCGCAGCTTCTCCTTGTTCGTTTCAAACTTGGTCTGCCGGGGCGTGATACCGCCTGCAATCATGGGGGCGTTCTGCTTGTCCAGTGCGGCCTGTCCCTTTTTCTGCGCCCAATATTCCCGGTCTGTGACACGGTTCTTGCTGCCGTTCAAGAGGTCGATTTGGTAAAGTCCTTCCCGGTGGCACATCTCCATGACCTCGGACTTGAAGTAGCGTAGGGCTGCGTCGGTGCAGCGGTGCTTGCACCCGGCTTTCGTGTCCGCTGGCCTGTCCATGTAGGGCAGGAACGGCACTTCCTCTATCCGCAGGCTGTTAATGACGATATGCACATGGATGTTGCCGCTGTGGTTATGCCCGTCCGGGTGGGTGCAGACAAGGGCCTGATGGCCGGGGAAATGCTCTTTACAGAATTGCTCCCCCAACGCCTGCGCCCGGTCTACGGTCAGGCCGTTGTCCGGCCCGTCCCGTGGGTCAAAGCTGATGATATAGTGGTGGCTTTTCACATCCTCCCGCCGCTGATTTTTCTCATAGCGGAGATTGGAGCGCATACACGCAACGGCAAAATCCTCGCCGCCGCAGTTCAGCGTGGACAAGCGATAATCCTCACGGGGGATAAGCCTGCCGTTTTCATCAAGGACGGGCTTCATAGTAAATTCGTCATGCTCAAAGAGCAGGTATTGTTCGGCGGCTCCGTAGTCGGCGTTCTTAGAGCCTAAATGCTTGAGTGTTGCCAACGGCGTCACCTACTTTCTTTAGGACTTCATACTTGAGGGCGGCAAGGTCGGCGGCCGCTTCCCGCAATTCCTTTGCCATAGCCGGGTAGGGGCTATGCCACTCGTTGAGGGTGCGGGCAATCTGGTTGAGATTGCCGCCAATCCTGCCGTACTCGGCTGTGAGCTTCCCGACAGCGGAGAGCAGCTCGTCATTGACTGACGACACATGGAGTACGGGGCGTATGGTAGTGCGCCGGATGGCCTGCCGGAGAAATTCGGACTGACTGATACCATAGGGCGCAAGCCGTTCTGTGAAGTCGGCGTATTCTTCATCGGTCAGCCGGGTTTTCACAACATGGCTGCGGTGGGGGGTGTTGTATCGCTTCGGCATGGGCTGTAAACCTCCTTTCACTTATCACAAAAAATGGGCTGGTCTGTTAGCTATTTTCGGGGCATTTCCTGTCTGCCGGACAGAAATATTTTTGCGGCGTAAGCCGCATAGCAGGGTTTGGGGAAGGCACTCCCCAACAAGTTTCCCGCGAGGGGCAAAACCGCAGAATTGCGGATTTTGGCACCGTGGTAGAAACTTGCTCTAAGTAAGCCGTAGATTTCCCCTTGCACTTACTACTCGTATAGCTGCCGCCTGTTTTGGCCGGATTTCTGCAAAAATCTTACGGCGTGGGGCGATTTTTACCCGCAGTTCTTTCTTTCCGCTAAAGATACATTTCAAAGGCCGCCAGCTACCCGCTTGCCGGGAATTTTCTCAAATTTTCCTTTGCCTTAGAAATACAGAAAATGCAGATTTGGCTACCGCCGCAGAAAATTTTTTGTTTCCGGCTTCACCTACCTACTACGGATGACTTTGCGATTTTGCCAAACGGATAAAGAAAAAAGCAGCAAATCTTTTTCAGACTTACTGCTTTCGCTGGCCGCCGATGGGCGGTGGATATTCAGTTTTGAAAGTTCAGGTCAGGTTGGCCCGATGATGGATAGCACAATAAATTCCTGTTTTCCCTTTAAGGCATTGTGCATTTTTTCTATTTCTCTTGATGATTATTTTTTTCATAATCAATCAATGTACCTATAACAATTCCAATCAACATTCCGATACCTGCACAAATAGAAATAGCAAAAAGATTTTGCAAAAACGCCCATGCCAACACACCTATGCAACCACCGACAATAAATCCTGTTAATAAGCCAATAGTTAAGTATTTATTACTTTTCATATTGCTATATCTCCCCTAAAAGTATATTTGTCGTTGGTTCTATTATACTATGACCTGCTTCCTTTAGGAATAGATGAATTGTAAACTGGCTGGAGTGAAACCGCTAATGACAGCCAGTGTTTGTTCTTTGTTTATCGGTCAAAGCGAAATTTGAACAGGGCGGCAATGAGCTGTTGCTTTATATGTTCCTCAACTTCGGCGTTGACTTTCCCGTGTACTTTGGAACAGTAGCGGATATATCCGGCATAGTGGGAAAGAATGGTGTCGATTGCGTCCGGGTCGCCCTCATGGGCTTTGACGATTGTTTCATAGGGGAGAAGTTTACTCATAGTCATTTCCCTCCATGAGCCGCCTTAACCGCTGCAAGGCAAGCCGGATATGCCGCCCCGCTGTGCTGCGTGTCCGGCCAATATGTACGCCGATCACTCGCTGCGGCTGGCGCAGGAAATAGTAACGAAAAATTTCTTCCTGCGTCTGCTCCGGCAAAAGGGCAAGGGCGGCGGCAAGCTCCGCATGATACAGAACGGCGGTCTGGCCGCAGGCGGTAAAAAGATATTCTTCAAGCTACTCCGGCTCGGCAAGCTGGACAAACTTTTCACTCATCAGATAATCAAGGGAAACTTCCCGTTCCCACCTCCGGCGCAGCTTCAAGATTTTATCTATGGCTGCGTGACGAATGACTACCTTGCAAAAGGCATTGAATGTGTACTGGATATGCACCTTGTAGGCTTCATCTTCGGTCATGGAAATTCCCCCTCTCTGAATAATAGTGCGGGGCGGCAGTACTCCTTGCTGTCGCCCCTTGATTGCCTACCAGCAAAGACGGGCGGGGCTGTCAACGACGGCGCGAAGCGGCGTTCATTTTATCGTTGACTGGCTCGGCTGGGTTTGCTATTTACCCGACAAACTTGAATTTATTTTAAGCTATCACGTTTTACCTTCTTAAGCCTTACTATCATTACCATAGGAATTTCTTTGTTGGTTTTGAAACATTCTTCATAAAATCCATCAATGACAAATCCAGCTCTAAAACAAAGGTTAAAAATATCTTGTATGGAACGATGATAATAAATCTGCTCTTTCGGTTGCCCTTCAATCGCTATATCATAGTAACTGTGCGGTGTCATATATTTTTCAGTCAACGTGACAAAACAAGGGTGTTGCGTTGCAAAGACAAAAATTCCGCTTTCCTGCAACAGTTCATAAACAGCCATAAGAAGTGGTTCAATGTCCGTAATA
The DNA here is from genome assembly GCF_049166725.1 of Streptococcus atopicus. Classification (NCBI taxonomy): domain Bacteria; kingdom Bacillati; phylum Bacillota; class Bacilli; order Lactobacillales; family Streptococcaceae; genus Streptococcus; species Streptococcus atopicus. The sequence goes on along the minus strand of NZ_JBMHFC010000002.1, from coordinate 39,154 downwards.
TCCATAATTGCCATATTAGAAACTGCTTTCGTAAAGGCTCGATTTCTTTTTAATTCTAATATACTTTTTCTATCGGTCGCATCCGCCACACAAAATTCAATTTGTTTTGCATATTGTGATTGCCGTCTTTTAGCCAATTCTATCATTTTTTTGCTGTAATCAAAAGCGACAACCGAAGCACCTCTTTGTGCAAGATACGAAGAATAATTTCCATTGCCACACGCAATATCCAAAATGTAATCCGCAGGATTAGGAGATAGAAGTTCCGTTACTTTGGGGCGCACTACCTCTCTGTGAAATTCATTAGATTCGTCACCCATTGCATTATCCCAAAATTGTGCGTTCTCCTCCCAGATTTTTTTACTTTCCTCTGTTCCCATGTTCTCTCCCACTCCCAAAATTTGCTTTTTTGCTTCCATTAAATCTTCCTTACTATATTCCATTGTTACCCTCCATAACTTCTGATTGTTGTCGTCTTGACTATTATGTATCTTTTCTTTCCAAAATGGTATAGGCTTTTATTTTTGTAATGCTGCAAAACTTTTCTTCTGTAAGGTATTCAAAGGATATTTCCCTTTGCCGCCGCTTGCATTAAGCCGCCGCTATTGGAAAGCCAAAAGCAGCGGCTTTTTTTACTCGGTATTACCGAAAAGTATAGAAAGCAGGATATGTCATCATTTGTCATTTCTTCTCAATGTAATAACTGCATGGCATATCAAGCCAAATACAAGAGAAAAACAGCCACCGCCAAATAGTGATGCTCCCCACCCTGCACCTGACATTGTCATAAAACCGCCAACAAAGAAAATACCAATGCCAAGAAATATACCAACACCATAAAAAAGTCCAATTGCCATATCGTACTTATTAAATTGTCGTTTCTCCTTTTTTTCATATGTTTCCATCTTTGTTATTACCTCCTTCGCAAAATCGTCCATGTTGACTCCAAAAAGAAAGCAAATTTTTTTCAACATATTTAAATCGGGTTCATTAACATCTCTCTCCCAATTCGATAGTGCCTGCCGGGTAACATTCAATTCCCCGGCTAGTTCTTCCTGTGTCATTCCCAATTGTGTTCGCAGATGACGTATTTGCTTTCCTGTTGTAATATTCGTCTGTTCCTGGTTCAAAATAGTTTCTCCTCTCTGATACTGATTTTATCAATGATATTTCGCAATAGCCAGCAATGAACGCTTGCATTGCGCAAGACGTTACATTATCTTCTGAAACATATAGCGCACCTTGTCCAGGCGGCTGTTTGGACGGCGGGGCTGGATGACTGGCTTGCCGACAGCGGCCTGATACCCTTTCAGTTCTGTAAGGCATACGCTCTGCCCGTTGGTGTAAAAGGCCAGATCAGTACGGTATGCCTGTATACAGCGGGCGGGAATCTCGCCAGTAAAGACAACTTCATCCTTTTTTACCTGGACCGTTTCGATGGTGGCACAGTATTTCGGTGCATCATGATAAGCCCTGGAAAGATATTCCCGGGGCGCATAGAGGGTGAAGGAGAGATAAGGTTCCAGCAGTTGCGTCCCTGATTCCTTCAATGCCTGTTCCAATACAATCGGGGCCAATGAGCGGAAGTCCGCCGGCGTGCTGACCGGACTGTAATAAAGCCCGTATTCAAAGCAAATCTTACAGTCCGTTACGTTCCAGCCGAACAAGCCCTGCTCCAGCCCGTAACGGATACCATCCCTGACAGCGTTTTGAAAACTCTGGTTCAAGTATCCCAGCGAAACCCGGCTCTCGTATTGTACACCGGAGCCAAGCGGGAGTGGTGTAACAGACAGTCCGATGGATGCCCAAAACGGGTTGGGCGGCACCTCGATATGGATGGTGTGGCTGGCTGCTTTGAGCGGCCGCTCCATATAAATGACGGTGGGTTCCTTTACCACTGTTTCAAGCTTGTATTTTTCCGACAGCAAAGCGGAAACAACCTCCAACTGCACCCGGCCCAAAAAAGAAAGAATGATCTCATGGGTGATGGAATCCACCTCGCAGCGCAAAAGCGGGTCAGTATCCGCAAGTTGCGTAAGAGCGTCCAGCAGCCGTTCTCTTTGCGCTGCCGTTTTCGGCGCAATCGACGTCCGCAGCATGGGGAGGGGGTCCTCACGCCACCTTTTACGAGGGAGCCGGGTTGGGTCCCCTAATACATCGTTTAACCTCACGCTGTCGCTGGGAAGGATAACAATTTCACCCGGATAAGCGGTGTCTGTCCGAACAATTTCCCCTTTGGATGGAATACGCATCTCTGTGATTTTCAGCTTTTCTCTCCCGGCCAGGGCCACCGTATCCCGCAGGCGCAGCGTTCCGCTGTATAGCCGTAGATAGACACGCCGCTGGCCGCAATCTGTATACTCCACCTTGAAAACGCTGCCGCATAGGGCGGCGCTCCCCTGTTCCCCAATCGGTTGGAACAGCCCTGTCACCGCATCCATCAACGGTTGAATGCCAAGGCCCTTTTTGGCGCTGCCATAATAGACCGGGAACAGGGAGGCGTCTTGAACCCGCCGCTGTTCCTCCCGCACAAGTTTTTCCCGGCTGATTGGTTCTCCTGCGATATACTTTTCCAATAATTTATCGTTATTTTCGATGACCGCATCCCATGCTTCTATGTCGGTATTTTCCTCCAGGACTATTTCCGGGGACAGCGACACCGTCTGCTTGATGATAATATCGGCGGAGAGCTTATCCCGAACAGACTGAACCACGCTCTGCAAATCAACGCCAGCCTGGTCGATCTTGTTGATAAAGATAACGGTGGGAATGTTCATTTTCCGCAGGGCATGGAACAGAATACGGGTCTGGGCCTGCACGCCATCTTTAGCGGAGATCACCAAGATGGCCCCATCTAAAACAGCCAAAGAGCGGTACACCTCCGCCAAAAAATCCATGTGGCCGGGCGTATCCACAATGTTGACTTTACATCTGTGCCACTGGAAGGAAGTGACTGCCGCTTGAATGGTAATCCCACGCTGCCGCTCCAAAAACATGGTGTCCGTCCTCGTTGTCCCTTTTTCGACGCTCCCCGGTTCTGAAATGGCTCCGCTGGCATATAGCAGGCTCTCCGTCAAGGTCGTCTTTCCAGCGTCTACATGGGCAAGAATTCCAATATTGATTATTTTCATGTGATTGTCCTCCCTTTACTGCCCCGAAGGGCATAAAAATCCCCAGCAGTAAAATACTTTTACCACTGGGGATGATAATTTGCGGACATACACATATACAGCATACACCTGTTTGTGAGTGCTGTTTTTGGGGATATGTCAAAATTGATAAGGCAAAAGTATTCTTAAATTGGGTACAAAAAACTAAGCCCCTACAAAAGGGACTATCATAATCCTTTGTTCCCACTATTTGATTATAGTTTTATTTAAGAATACCTTGCCGCATATTTTTTACTCCTTTTCTGGAATTGAATTATTATATCACATCAGTTTTAGGAAAACAAGTATCTAAAAGAAATTTTTCTTCCCCTTATATGTAACAATCATACCGGCTTCCTAACGTTCAGAATGGTTTCTACTGTCTGCTGCGGTGTTTGGTTGGAATTGTCCAGCCAAAAGCCGATCCGTGGTGTTGTCTGCATTTTACTAAATACAAATTCAATGTATACAGAAAGAAATATATAAGGAGTGGGAGGGATTCCGCCGTAGTCGGCATTGTAGGAAAATCCAAAAGTTTAGATTTTCTCAAAATGCTTATCTTTTGGTCTTTGGTTCGGAATAGTGTAGTGCTGGCGGTCTATCTATTGTTTTCGGTTGCTTGCTTCTTTACCGTACATGAGCATTAGCACCGGGATTGTCATTACCATATCCTTCCATCAAGTTGATAACGCCCCATGCTCCAAGTCCTGCACCTACTGCCATAACCAAAATCTTTAATACATTAACTGCCTGTGTAAAAAATGCCATAAGTTATTCCTCCTCATTTTCTTCTTTCTTTTCAATTTTGTTGTAGGACTTCACTACAAAGTTTTTGTAAGTCTTTCCCTCTTTTTCACGCTTCTTAAAGTAGCCAAAGATGTGGATTAAATCACCTTTTTCAAAGTCATTTGCCTTCTCTGCTTTTTCTCCATAGGCTGCACAGTTGATGTACTCCTTGCCTTTACCGTACTTTTTTACAAGCGTGAAGTTTGCAACTTCTACCATTTCTCCGTCTTTTTCAAAGTTTGAAAAAGTTGGTTCCGCCACTAAGTTGGCGTTGATGTTAATCATTTCTTGTTTCATCTTTTTAAATTTCTCCTTTTCATTTCAATAAAAAAAGCGACCAGAAGTATTACTTTTCCAATCGCTGATACTCTTACTATTTAGTTTTCTTTTAAGTGGGACTTCTGATCCTTATCATCTTGCCTCCTGATTTTGAATAAAAAAACAGCAAATCTTTTTAAGACTTACTGCATTCTTGTTATAACCGTTTCTCTATTTAATTTTGCTTTTCCTTTTCGCTTCATATAGCTTTCTATGTCAAACAAATTCTTCTTATCATAGTCCTCAAGTAATCTATAGTTCTTATGCTTTGTAATATCGTATTTATCTGAAAGAAAAGGTCTGACACCTCTAAGCTGAAAGATACATTTACTACCGTCCATTACAGTAATCTCATCTTGACTCATCAGTTCTTTGCCTGTCTTTTGGTAATTAAGTCCAAAGCTCTTTTGATTTGACCTTGTTTCCGATGTGTTATATAAATCTATCGTTTCTTTTCCCAGTGTTTCAGACAATTCTTTTAGTGTCGTTTTCTCCTTGCCACCAAGAAACAAGGTACTATCACAGTTACCTACGATTGTATCGGCATTATCCTTATAGATTGCCTTTAACTGAGATTGTGCTTGAAGTATGATACTTGCTGATATTTCTCTGGAACGGATTGTTGCTATAAGTTTCTCAAACTTTGGAATTAAGCCGATGTTTGCAAATTCATCAAGCAAGCATCTCACATGGACAGGTAATCGTCCGCCATATACATCATCTGCCTTATCACATAAGAGATTAAAAAGTTGTGAGTACATAATGGAAACTACAAAGTTAAAAGTATCGTCTGTATCAGAGATGATAACAAATAGTGCTGTTTTTCTATCTCCGAGGGTATCAAGCTCAAGTTCATCTTCTTTCATCAAGTCCCTAAGCTCTTGAATATCAAACGGAGCAAGCCTTGCACCACATGAAATAAGAATAGACTTTGCTGTTTTTCCGGCAGCCAATTTGTACTTTTTATATTGCTTCACCGCAAAGTGTGTAGGCTCTTTCTTTTCAAGTGCTTCAAAGAGTCTGTCTATCGGATTCATATAGGTTTCATCATCTTCTCTTACTTCTGAAGCATCTATCATATCCAGTAGTGTTGCAAAGTTCTTTTCTTCTCTTGGAGCTTCATAAAATATATAACCTATCAGAGCTGTATAGTAGAGTTTCTCGGCTTTAACCCAAAAATCCTCACCTGCTTTTTCTCCCTCTCCCTTAGTGTTCGCAATGATTGTCTGCACCAATTTGAGTATATCTTTTTCACTTCTCAGATAGGCGAATGGATTGTACTTCATACTCTTTTTGAAGTTGATGGTATTTAGGATTTTTATCTCATAGCCATTATCCTCAAGCATCTTGCCGCACTCAAGGACTATCGTTCCTTTCGGATCGGTTACACAATATGACGAGTGCATCTGCATAAGATTCGGTTTTACATAAAATCTCGTTTTTCCACTTCCTGATCCACCGATTACAAGCACATTTTTGTTACGAGCATATTTAGGATTAGCCGGTCTGCCATTCATGGTTAATCGTTCTGTTTGCGTAAGCAGGATATTGTTTTGAAACTTTTCATCCATATATGGCCCTATATCTTTTTTCGTTCCCCAGGAAGCGTTTTGTCAAGTACCTTTTTATATTTATGGACGCTCTTTCTGTAAGCCGTATTAACTTTTAAGCAAAGAAAAACAGTAAACCTTTTTTGATTCACTGTTTCTCTTTGTTGTATTATGCTTATTTCTTAACGGTTATATAAGTTAAGCCATTTTCCAATCATTTATGTGTTTGCATGAGAATGACTGTGTATATGCATAGGGTTAAATATAAAATGTCTATGCTCATGCGAATGTACTACTTTTCCGTGCTTATGCTGGTGGGTATGGACATATCCATTATATATTTTTTCGTTACCAAGCGTATCTTTTATCATAATCAATGTGCTGATTATCATAATGCCGAGGGCGATATAAAATTTTACTGTTGGTCTTTCACCCAAAATAATAAAACTAAATCCCACTCCTAAAAATGGTGCTATAGAATAAAATGCACTTGTTTTTGCTGCACCCAAGTTCTTTTGTGCCATAATATAAAAATTTATACTTAAACCATATGCCACAAAACCAAGTAACATAACCGCAAGTATATATAGTATTTCAGGTAGATGTTCTCCAATGATAAAAGCAATAACAATACTGCCAATACCCGAGAAAATTCCTTTTATTAACACAATTTCCTCAGAACTTTTATCACTTATACTTCTTGTACAATTATTCTCAATCCCCCAACAAATACAAGCACATAAAACAAACATTGAACCTTTATTCAGTGCTAATGCTTCCATCCCCTCAAAGCTAAGAATGACGCTTGATAAAAGTACAAGGACAATAGCAATCCATAATCTTTTAGAAATTTTTTCCTTAAAAATCAAAAGGGCAATGACCGATGTTGCAACAATTTCAAAGTTATTAATTAACGAGACATTAGCAGAATTTGTATTGGCAATGCCAAACATCAGAAATATCGGTGCTGCTATATCAAGAACAACCATTGCAATTGTATAAGGTAAATCATTTATATTAAGCCATTTTTCGTCAGTCAATTTGTTTTGAGTTTTCTTTATTCCAAGTAATATCCCAATACCAACACCTGCTCCTAAATACAAAAAACCGGCAAGCATTGTCGGAGACACATTTGCTAATAATATTTTCGATATTGGTACATTGATTGCATATAATGCTGCTGCTAATATTGCAAAAAATGTAGCTGTTTTATTTTTACTCAGTGTCAAAGCCCCCTTTCTATCTTTTTTAATATTATACCATTTTTTCACTTAGTTTTATAGGTCTAACTCATTCCTCTTTACCTGTGATAGTCGCTTTTCGTGTCCCTCTATTTGCTCTATACAGGTTTTAACTTTTTCAGCCTGTTCAACTTCTTCTCGTATCTCCAATATTTGACTGTATAGGTTCTTTTTCTCTTTCTTCAAAGTGGCAAGTTCTGATTTCCATTTACTGATGGCTAAGGTTTTACTTTCTCCTAAATGGTCTTTCAAATATTTCTTAGCACTTTCAAATAAAATAATTTCTGCCGTATGCTCGTTATAAAAATTCCCCTGTTTGCTTTTCTTTGTCTTGGTATAGGCTTTGTAGGTGTCCTTATGCTTCAAATATTTTTCTGACTGGTCTATGAGTTTTGTTTTATCATCAACTTTCTTTTCGGTATCTTTTAAGGCTCTTGTGGTCTTGTAATTCTTATCTCGTAAGGTAACTATACTTTCTTTTAGCTGGGATAATGAAGTGATATTTTTATCTTTGAGTAGCTGATAACTCTCAATATATTTTTCTAAATCAGCATTATTCTTATCTGCATTTTCACGGATAAGATTTTCAAAGATTGACTGCAAATTTTCTTTGAGTGGGAGGGTGAACTTTGTATTTTCATTTTCTGTATTTTCTTCTTTTCCAATTCCCCTTATCCAATTTAGCAATGCCTTTATTCTTCTTGAGATTTCTTTTAATATCTTGTTTTGATGTATGATTTCTCTGTTGATGTATCCTCTGTCTGTGGATATGCCTTTCTTTTCCATTTGTGTTGCTGATACTCCTAAATGAATGGTCGGTATTTGTTCTATTCCTTGCCTTAGATAAGAGCGATGATCCACTTTCTCCTGTATGCTGTTTTCTTCAAGATATTTGTTTGTGATATCTGCCCATGCTTTTCGCCACTCTTCTGCTTTGTCTTGCTCATTCCAATCTGTTGTATTGATTTTTCGTGTTTTGTAATTTCCATTTTTGAGTTTTACTTTTTCTCCGTTTTCATCAAGGATATATTCCTTTTTTGATTTTGCTCCCCATGTTGTATCCTCGTTTAGTGGTCGCATGGTAAGTAATATATGACAATGTGGGTTTCCATCATTTTTATCATGTATTGCAATATCGGCACACATACCTACTTTTACAAAATTTTCTTTTACATATTCTCGTACAAGATTTATTTGTTTCTCTCGGTCTAATTCTTTGGGTAAGGCTACTTCAATTTCTCTTGCAAGTTGTGAGTTTTTACTCTTTTCTATTTTTTCAACACTATTCCATAATGTCCCTCTATCTGAAAATTCCTGTGGTGCATTTTGTGGTAAAAGAATTTCTGTATGGGCTATTCCACCTTTTCTTGTAAAGTCATGGACTATACCGTCATATTCGTTTTTTATCTTCTCGCCACTTCGATAGGCGGAAGCTGCTACTGCACTTTTGCCTTTACCTCTTGAAATAATCTTTATGCAAAGATGATATATCGCCATAGTAAAAAACCTCCTTTCCATTTTCTGATATGGTTATGGTGGAGATAGATAGAACTTCCTAAAAAAATCGGATAGCTTTTTATCCGATTTCTTTTGGGAAGTACACAAGGGGTAGGAAATTTATTTCCGTAGGGGAGTGTAGCTCCCCCTGTATCAGCGTTAGCTGATATGCCCTCTGCTAAGAGCCTTCGGAGAACGCACGCACCTGTTAAGGTGTATATGTGCGCCCTTGTAAACAAGGGACTATTCCTCTGTTCCCGTTACTTCCTCTTGCATTTCTGTATTTTGATTTTCGCCTTGTCCTCGCTTCTCTATGATTTTTAAGATTTTTTGATTGACTTCTTCTTTTATATTCGGAAATGTGATTAGCTGATAAAATTCATCTTTAGTAAAATCCTTGCTTTCGGTAAAGATACTTTCAAAGACTCCTCCTTTTTCATAAATGCGTCTATCTCTCTTTTTTCGTTCTTCCTGTTTCTGTTGACTGATGAGCTTTTTTCTTTTGTTTTGTAACTGCTTGATTTCTTCTTCTGCCATTAAAATTTTTTCATCTATGTTTTTCATTTTCTGTTTTCCTTTCTTTCTAATTTTGAGCAAAGAAAAAACAGTAAACCGATTTGATTTACTGTTTTGTGAACTGCTATGTTACAGCTTGTATTTAGTTGTTTAAGTTAGATAAAAACTGGGAGTTGTCAGCTAATAAGTTTACTTGCCAACTTGTACACTTGATTTATTTCTTTGCTTTCCAACTTCCAGTTATTAAGTTCAACTTTAATTAACTCTGGAAATTTTTTGCTAATATCCCTTAAAGCATTTCCTACTGATTTCCTAACATATTCACTCGCATCTTCTTTTAAGTTGGCAATTCGTCTAATAGCTTCATTCGGATTATCTTTGAAATATGGTCTACTCGTCCATATTCTCAACCCCTCTGTAACTGCTCTTCTCGTATTCGAATTATTATTTTCTAACCATTCATCAATGATTGGAAGTGCTTTTTCATACCCTGTCTTTTTACAAAATTCATCAAATGCCTTTGCTAATACTTCTTGAACTCTCCAATTATCATCTTTAGAAACTTCATCTCTCATAAATGCCAGAATATCATTTTGTTCTGACAAGTATCCAAAAAGAAATACGCCGTACATTCTTACTTGATATGTGTGAGATTTATAAGCTAAAAATGCCAACTTCTTGACATATTCTTTATCATTAGATTTATAATCGTTTAAGGCTCTTTTTTCTTCCTCTTTGAAACCATTTTCTATCAAAGAAAATTCTTTTTCTAAACTCCCAATATACTCTTTCAAAGGAACTCACCTCGCTTTCAAATTCTAATTTTTCTATAAATCATTTGAAAGTATTATGCCATTTTCAATGGTTTTTTTCCACTGTCAGATTTCCTACTTGCCCTCAGGAATTTATCAGGACATACAGAAAAATAATAGAAAAGATAGATACAAAAATTATCTTTTTCCTTTATTCTTTCCGTTCCGCTTGCACTATCTTTAACAGCCTATCTTGAAAGGTATCCTTGCTCTCTTTATCAAAATATATCTCGCTTACAAAGGTCTTTCCTCTAATCTTTTTTATTAAAATGCCATCAGGTTTTCGGGACATGGCTCGTTCATCTTTAGTCTGTGCTTCTTGTTTTTCTGTCATTCAATTCCTCCTTTTTACTTGCACAAAAAAAGATTTCCTGTAATTAGGAAACCTCTTTTCATTTTGATTGATATTTAATTTTAGGTTACCGCTTGTAGCTTCTTTCTTGCTCTATATTCTCGTGCTTTTATCCGTTCATACTCTCTGAATTTGTCAATATTTTTAGATCGGTATTCTTTGGAATATGCCCTGTGATATGCTCTTGTTTTTTCTTTCTTGGCTTCTTCGATTTCTTCCCTCATCTGTATCATTTCTTGTTCTGTCGGCTCTATCTCTTTTGTAAGTTCATTTTCAAATTTTCCGATATAGTTGAAATACACTTCGATACGCTGAACGGCATATTTTGCTCTTTTGACATCTCTTTCATGCACTACAATTTTACTGATAAATTCATTGATGGCGGTGGGGGTAAGTTCTTCAAAATCTGAGTAGCTTTCTGCCAGTTTGATAAAGTTCTTTGCTCTTTGGTTGGCGTTTTCAAATTCGGATAAGCGTTCCTCTATTTGCTCCTGTTCTGCTTTTAAGCTGTAATATTCTTCTGCATATTTTTCCGATAGCTGTTCATAGCGTTTCGGCTCGATATTTCCCAGTGCATTATCCTCGTACAGCTTATTCATAACTCTTTCTATCTGTTCCATTCTGTCTGTGATTTGTGGTATACGCTTTTTCTGTTTCTTGATTTCTTCGGTCTGTTCTTCAGCAAGGCTATTTTTTATCAAGGCTTCAAATTCTTCTTTATTTTCTAATGAAAATTTAGCTATCTTTCGCAAAACCTCTGTGAGATTTTCCATCACATCATCGACATCAATACGGTGGGGAGAATGGCATTTCGGGTGTTTGGATTTTCCTTTGGCATATTCGCTGCAATAGGTTACATGCTGTACCTTATTGTTCTTGTGTATGGTGCGTATGTGCATTTTTGTACCGCAATCTTTACAGTACATCAGTCCCGATAATGGGTGGATTTCTCCATCTCCGTTTGGTCTTTTTACCGGTGCATTTTTTAATATCCGTTGTACATTTTCATAGGTACTTCTATCTATGATTGGTTCGTGTACATCAGGGATTATTTGCCACTTGTCTTTATCTACATAATGGTTTCGCTTATCTTTATAATGCTTTTCAGTTTTGAAGTTGACTACATCGCCACAATACTCCTGCCTTTTCAGTATGTGTGTTAGGGTTGCTTTGTTCCAGTTATAACGGTTTTCTTCATTCAGCTTTCTGTTTTTCGCCGTTCCTCTGTCTTGCTGTTTCATATAAAAGGTTGGGGTTAGTATTTCTTTCTCTTTCAAGTAAACGGCTATCTGATTTCTGTTTTTCCCATCCATAAACAGTCTAAAAATGAGTTTTACGACTTCGGCAGCTTCTTTATCGACTATCCAAAAATCTTTGTTGTTAGGGTCTTTTATATAGCCGTAGGGGGCTTCTGTTGCAACAGGCTTTCCGCTTGCTCCTTTGGTCTTAATGCCTGTTTTGACTTTCTTGCTGATGTCCCTTGCGTACCACTCTGACATGATATTGATAAAGGGTGCAAATTCTAATGTATTTTGGTCTTGGCTGTCTATACCATTGTTGATGGCAATAAAGCGTACATTGTTTCTTCTAAATATCTCCATAGCGTTTCCCACTTGGAGATAATCTCGTCCCCACCTTGTCATATCTTTCATAATGACAATGCCGATTTTTCCGCTTTCTACATCGCTTATCATCTGTGTATAGGCGGAGCGGTCAAAGAACCTACCGCTTTCATCATCGTCGATATAGTGGCGAATGTTCATCAATTTGTTCTGTCTTGCATATCTCTCTAAAAATGCCTTTTGATTTACAATACTGTTGCTTTCACCACCGTCCCTGTCCTCATCACCAACTGAAAGGCGGGAGTATAGCGCTGTGATTTTGGTTGCATATTCCATCATGGCGTTATCCTCCTTTTTTGTGTCTATATATCACTCCTGTTCAGTTAATATTATGCAACCCATCTTGCTGAGCCATACTCTTTCCCCTGTCTAAACTTTTTAGCATTTTTCCCTTTGGCATATACGATAATTTTGATTAAAACAGCTACTACCACGCCCATTATAATATCCGTAGGATGAAGGCTTGGAAGAAAGCTCATCGTATTAATCTCTAATATCCCTTGAAAAATTTTGTCAATAATATCGCCACCTATATATGCTCTTACATGATGTGAAAAGATATTACCTATATAGAAAAATGCAAGATAGGGAATGTTCTGCTTTAGAAACTTTACCTTATCTTGCACCTTAAATAAGCCTTTGATGTCCTTTAATATTTTATCTATCATAGGCTCTGCTCCTTTTGTTTATTCTTAACTTTATCTTTGGAAACAGAGTTTTTAGCCATCTCCTTGAACTTCTCAATATTCTTATGGATAGATTCTTTCCTTTCCATTTTCTTTTCTGATTCTGAAAGAGCGTGCTTAAATGCTTTATCCATAACCTTCATATCTTTAGCTTGAAAGAATACTGAGTATTTCCCACTTTCCTTATCTTTCATGACTGAAAACTTTACCCCATACCGATTAAGTTCCTTTTTTAGTTCCTTAAGCTCCGCTTCTTCAACCGGAATTTCTTCAAGCTGTCCTTTTTTAACCATATCTTTTAGCTTTACTTCATTTCCGTTAGCATTAACCAGCTTTTCAAGTCCTCCAAGTTTTTCTGCTTCTTTCATCAATTTCTTTAATAAGTTCAGAATTAGCTTTCCTGTTACTTTAGCAGCTCTAACTTCCATATTCAGCGTTTTTCTTGCTATTTCTTCATTGATCAACTTCTCTCACCTCCATTCAGCAGTCTGTCCTTATTCCGATTCAGTTTGTCCTTTTGAATAACCTTTCTAAAATCTTCTCCTACAACCATAACAGGAATACACATCTCTATGATTCTTGAGTAGATTCTTTGATACTCTACGCTATCCTTACAATTTTGGATTGTGTCGTAGGAAAGATTAGTAGTGAAGATAGTCGGTTTCTGTTTTAAGTACCTGTTATTCACGATGTTATATACCTGTTCTTTGGCATAGCTTGTATCTCTTTCTATTCCCAAGTCATCTAAAATCAGAACGGAAGTATTTACAAGGGATTCAATATATGCGTTCTTATCAAAATCAAAACCTCCCTTTTGCAGCTCATTGATAATCTGTGCAAAATTTCTTATTTTAACGCCTATTTGATACTGTTCAATAAGGCTATTTGCAATGGAGCAGGCAAGATAGGTCTTTCCGCTACCTACTGAGCCATAAAAAAGAAGTCCGATATTTTCTTTTTTCATTTCCTCATAGTCTTTTACAAAGTTCTTTGCAATGATAAGGCTTTGATTTTCTTCTCCCTGATAATTTTCAAATGTGTATGACCACTGAATAATCGAGTTAAAGCAGCTACTCTTTAATCGTTCAATCTCCATCTGCTTTTGTCTTTCTTTTTCTCTTTCCTCTCTATCTCTGTCGCATTTGCAAGAAATCTTAAATATCATCTTGTTATCAAAGAACTCCATCACTTTTCCGTCTTTTCTTTCATGGCAAACTTTACAAAATGCGTGTCCATCCTTGATATATTCTTTTTCAGGATCGTAAGAATACTCTACATCTTCTATCATTACTTTTTCTAATTCTTTCATCATAGGTGTTCTCCTTTATCATATTCTTCCCATGTCGGGATATTTGATGTTTTCACTTCTTTTCCTCTCCCCTGATCTTTATAAAACCAAGAAAGGATTGTCGCTTTATGGTCCTTATAGGTCTTTCCGGTGCTTTTGATATATGCAGATAATCTCTCAATGTAATTATCAAGCTGTGAGTTCATTATGATTTGTAAATCGGATATATCTTCTGCCGTTAAAAATACATTTTGAAATGTTCCAAGCCCGTTTTCACCAAAACTATATTCTCTCTTACTATACTTACTCTTATTATTCTCTATATAGTTAGAGTCAAGATTTTGAACTTCCTGAAGTTCATTTTCTTTACTTCTGAGGTTAAAATCTTTTACTTCTGAAGTTAAGTTTTTTGACTTCTGAAAGTCATTTTCTTTTACCGCTAATATGCTCATAAAGTCTTTAACATATATGACATTCGGCTTACCAAGCCCAAGCCTTACTCTTTCAATCAGTCCGATTCCTTTTTTCATATCGAGTTCATCTAATGTTTTTATAGCTGTCGGCTTTGAGATATTTCTTCTTCTCATAATTTCTTCAACAGTAAAATAGATAAATACTCTGCCTTCCTTGTCTATCCAGTTATTCTTAAAAGACATTCCTGTGCGTTTCAGAAGCATGGAATAAAGGATAATTGCTTCTGCTGATAAGCCCCGAAATTCTTCTCCATCAACTAATATCTCCGGTACTTTTAAGAAGTTAAATCTTTCCGCTTCTCTGTTATAGAAATAGTCAAAGTCCATCGCTTCACCTCCTCCCCAAAAAATTTGCAAAGAAAAAGACGATAGTTTTTCTTCTATCGCCTTTGGTAACCGTTTTTATGAAATTTTTTAGATTGATTTTATTGCTTCATTGATTCCCTGAAGGAATGCTATAACAGCTACTCCGACCATCGGTATTCCATAAGGACTTAACAAAAATCCTAATACCAACGCCTCAATTCCAAGTGATATATCTTTTTGTATAAATGATCCTATTGCAGCAACGATACACATCAGCATCAAGAAATATAGAATAGTTGTTCCTATGCCGAGCAGGAATGTCAGAAATGCAGTGAGGATACTTAACAGCAATCTAATTGGAAATAAGATTATTTTTAATATCCATCTCATAAATACCCTCCATTTCTATTAAATCATCTTAAAATGCCTTAACGCATCCATGATAGCTTCCTCTTTTTCCGGTGTGCATTGTGGAATAACCTGTTTCTCTTTTTTTGATTTATTATAATGCTCCCTCAATGCAATTCCACATTTCTTTTTAATCTGTGCAATATAGAGTGTCGAAACCTTTAAATCAAACTTTTCCAATATATATTTCTTGATTTGTGCATAAGTCGCTTTACTTTCAGCACTTGTCAAATCAAGCTCATCAAGCTTAATTTCAACATCTATATGTTTATCGACATCAAGTTTGGACAATAACGCTACCGTCTCCACGTGTGTTGTCTATCTCTTGGGAATACAATTTTTTATTCTCGTCACTGTTTTGAGAACACAATTTATCTGATTTTAGTTTAGCATTTTTGCGTTTACTTTTAAATTTTTTTCCATTCTTATTTTGAGTTTCTCCTGTTTTGAAAATAATAGTTAACATTGCTGGATCAATTTTTCCATCACTATTAACACCACCTACGATAATTTTCTCAACAATGCTTTCAAAAACTGTACGATCAAACTCCGTGAGTATTTTCTGAGAAGATAGTAATTGCTTAAACTCAGTAAGTCTCTTCTTTACATCGATTTCTGATTTTAAAGTTGCTTCAATATTTACTTTTTCTTCAGCAAGATACTCTTTTTCTGATGAAATCTCATTGTATTTTTCGGTATAGATAGAATCACTAATTTCCCCTTCTAGCCTTAAATTTACAAGATTCTCCTCTTTTTTTAACAATGCATGAAGTTTATTAGTAATTTTTTTTAGCTCCTTATTGAGACTATTGTCATTCAATTCAGATTCAATCGTTTCAAGTAAGTCTGTCATTATATTTTCGTTTGAATGATATAGTTGTCTGTAAGCTTCCATGAAAGCTCCCTCAATAGCTACCTCCTCTAATCCTTTACTATGTTTACAATATTTTTTCCCTTTTTTTATCGAAGTAACACAGTGCCACACAACTTTTCGATAATCTGAACGACAGTGCCAACTTCTTCTAGACAATAATGAACCACAAAAACCACATTCTAACATGCTACTAAAAGCATACATTTTTGAATAGCGTTCACGTTTGCCATTTACATTTGCAGCAGTCTTCTTATTTCCTGCTCGACGCAATCTAATTTCCTGAGCTTTTTCAAAATCTTCTTTAGATATTATTGCTTCATGATTATCTTTGATATAGTACTTATCTTCTTCTCCCAAATTACTCAACCGTCTCTTGCTTATTGGATCAACTGTAAAAGTTTTTCCCATAAGAATATCACCCTTATATTTTTCATTCTTTATGATTCCTAAGACTGTTGTATCATTCCAATGATCTAATCCTCTTGGAGATTTGTAACCTAGTTCATCAAGTTCCCTTGCTATGACTTTCCCTCCAATACCTTCTAAGTATCTTTCAAAAATATAACGAACTATTATTGCTTCTTCTTTATTTATAGAAAGTTTCTTAGTTTCTATATCATAGTCATAGCCTAAGCACCCTTGAAAACCAATCAATTCACCACGTTGCATCTTCATTTTCAATCCCTTTTTCACATGGGCAGAAGTATTCTCTACTTCTTGCTGTGCAACGGAGCTCAGAATAGTCAGAAGCAGTTCTCCATCCATTGTGAGGGTATCTATATTTTCTTCTTCAAAATATACTCCAATTTGCATATCCTTTAACATTCTGACATACTTCAAAGTATCTAAGGTATTTCTTGCAAATCTAGCAATTGCTTTAGTGACAATATAATCGATTTCTCCATTCATACAATCAGTTATTAAACGTTGAAAATCTTGTCTCTTTCCTGCTTGTGTTCCTGAAATTCCTTCATCTGCATAAATATCTGCAAGTTCCAAATCTGAACGCTGAGAGATATAATCTTTGTAATGTCTTACTTGAGATTCATAACTGTTTTTTTGATCCTCACTATCAGAACTCACTCGACAATACGCAGCAACCCTTTTTAAATGTCTTTCTACATTGATACCTCTTCGTCTAACTAAAGAATCAGCCTTTATTATTTCAACATTATTTTTTTTCATAACTGAAATTCCTCCTTTTTGATTCTATATTACCGCGTTCAAACAAAAAGGTCAGCTATTTTGTGTACTTAATACGCAGTTTGTTTTTTATCTTTTCATACTCATTTTTCGATAGCATATTTTTTGAGTATAAAAAGTTAAGCATTGATAGTTGCATACTATATTTTACTGCTGATTGATTCAAACTCTCCCCTCCTCGTAAATTGTACTATATAAAATCCTCCGTGGGTATGATTGGTTAGATCACTCATGGGCATTTCACCCGCTGTCCTTTTACGCTGGCAGCCTGAACGTTCAGAAGTATCATTGTCCTTATTTGTAATCTTGGCATATAGAGGACCACTCTATTTTATAGCTGACAATTACCGCTCATATCCCAGCGTATCATACTAAGCTGCTCAACAAATAAGAAAGTCCCACCTCGGTTTATTCAATTGTCAAAGAACAAATCAAGGAGAGACTATTTTTTAAAATTGATTTTATGAGGATAATCAGTTAGTCCTAAAATATAATCTGTACTAACGTTATAGAGTTTAGAGAGTTTTATAAGAACATCGGCTGTTAAAACCACCTCCCCTCTCTCAATTTTTGCATAGTTAGTATGAGAAAAGGAAAGCACTTCTGCAACATATCTTTGAGCGAAATCATGATCTTCCCTCAAATCTCTTATACGTTGGTACATCTAGCTTTCTCCTAAGAAAAGTATATGTCACTTTCAGAAAAAAGCTGGGAAATTGTCATGTTATGACAGCAAAATTTATATCATCCTTATCTGAATGCCATTTGAGGTTTCTAATGCTGTTAGCTATCAAAAAATGGTATAATATTTTTCCTTTTCTCATAAGACAGATGCATGTTTTTTGAAACTAGTTTTTAACTTTTCTGGACATATTGATCTTCTTGTGATTACAAAATTGTAATATCGAATGATTTAATACTTGTTTCTCCTGGTTCCACAAATGTCACTTGTCGTTTCTCTTCAAAAATATCACTTTCTTCAAGTGAAGTAGATAAACCACTCCATGGTTCTAAAGCAATAAACGGACCATTATTAGTTGTTGACCAAATAATTAAGTTAGAAAAATCTTTAAAATCCACTCTCAGTCCTTTATTACTTTTCTTAGATTTCAAACTGACACTACGAGACTTAAGTTTGTCAAATGTAATGGCGTCATGAGAAAACAGTGAATGTACTAAATCAATCTTTCTTTCATTCATGAGAAACGGTGTACGATTTTGTAAATCAAGCAACCCTGTCTCTGGGAAACTTTTAGGGATACTACAAGTCTCTTCTTCAGAAAATTCCAAATAATAATCTTCGTAAATATCGCTATCTATTAACGGGCAATTAAAACCTGGATGTCCTCCAATAAAATAGGGTAATATCCTATTATTTTCAGTATTCGTCACTTGATATTGAGTCGTTATCGTTGACTCGTGTAAGCGATAAATAATTTTTAATCCAAAGTTAAAAGGATAATTTTTCAAAGTAACTTCTGTGGATTTAAAAGTAAAAGCTATCGTTTGCTCATCAATCTGTCTAAATAAAAAATTTTCTTTTCTAACTAAACCGTGTCTAGGAATAATCCTTAGAATATCTTTGTTGTCAGAATCAAAACTAACTTTATCGTCACGAACACTTCCACAAATGGGGAATAAAACAGGGGCCTGGCCACTCCAATATTGTGGATTCCCTTGCCAAAGATATTCTATTCCATCTTCATCTTTAATTGATGATAAAGCACCTCCAAACTCCTTAAACTGTACAGTTAATTCATTATTTCTTAATTCAATAACCATTTTTTCCTCCAAAACAAAAGAAAACGAGAATATCAGTTCAAAGACTCACATTCTCGTTTTATATTAGAAATTATAATAAAGAAGTATCTTTAAAACCTACTCAATAATTTGTGTTTTAGCTACTTGTTTATACCAGTGAGCACTCTTCTTTGGATAGCGTTCTTGCGTATCAAAATCCACATAGAAAAGCCCATAACGTTTTTCATAACCATTAGACCAAGAAAAGACATCCATCAGCGACCAAATAAAGTAACCTTTGACATTTGCTCCATCAGCAATGGCATCAGATAAGACTTCTAAGTGTTGTTTAACATAGTCAATCCGTCCATCATCATAGACAGTATTATCTACAAACTCATCCTTGTAGCCCAGACCATTTTCCGTAATGTAGATTTTCTTGTAGTTTGGATAGTCCTTCTTAACCCGCATGATTTGGTCATAGAGTCCTTGCGGATAGATAATCCAATCCCAGTCTGTTCTTGGAACATAGTCTGGAGCAACCCGTCTACCAACACCTTTTATTTGGTATTTAGAACTTCCTTTTTCGCCCTTACCATTGTGAATAATTTCAGTCTCGCCATCAAAAGCTTGCATCCAGTCACTCATATAGTAGTTGATTCCGAGGAAGTCATTGAGGTCTTTAGCCGCTTCGAGTGCTTCAAAATCTTCATCTCGTAAATCCAAAGTACCACCATTGGCAGTCAGAATATGATTGACTCCAGCCATGGTTTTTTCGGAATAATATCCCAGATAAGTCGCATCCAAGATAAATTTGTTATGGATAATGTCTTCCAACTCTGCTGCAACCACATCATCCGGATTTTCCGGATCAAGAGGATACTTGGTAGGGAGTGCATGAACAACTCCGATTTCACCCTTGTAGCCCATATCCTTATAGAGCTTTACTGCACGAGCGTGAGAGACCATCATATTGTGATGGGATTGGAAGACCTTGGCTAGGTCATATTGGATGCCCGGCGGAAATTTTCCAACGAGATACTGGCCGTCTCCAATCGGCCCAATCTCATTAAAGGTCGTCCAATAGCGAACTTCTGGGAATTCTTCAAAACAGAAAGCTGCATAGTCCACAAAATGTTCGATATTCTCACGATTGAGAAAATCACCATTTGAATGCAAGGCTTCCGGAGTATCAAAGTGATGAAGGGTCACAAATGGTTCCACATGCCGTTTATGACATTCCGCAAACAAATTGTGGTAGAACTCGACACCTTTTTGGTTGACTTGACCATATCCAGTTGGGAATATGCGAGACCAAGCAATCGAAATACGGATACCATTCACACCGTACTCCTCAGCCAATGCCAGGTCAACTGGATATTTATGATAAAAGTCACTGGCAGGTTCTGCCGTATACCAATAATTATCTTCTAAGTATTTATCCCAAGCAACGGGACCTTTACCATCTGTGTGAGTAGCTCCTTCAGCCTGATAAGCTGCCGTAGCCCCACCGAAAATAAAATCTTTTGGGAGTGTTTTTGCCATCTTTTTCTCCTCTTTATAATAGTATTTGAGATGAAGCATTGGAAAGGAAACAGGGAAAGTACTTATTTTGCTTCATCTCAAATAAGCTAACTGATTTAGTCTTCAAACTGTTCCTGAACAAATTTCAGAGCGCCTTGTCCATCACGAGTGAGCTTAATATATTGTGCTCCTTCTGTCTTAGCTAATTTGATGCCTAATTTATCTGTCTCGGCCTTCATATCTTCAAAGTTAGAAGCGACTTGAGGAGCCAGGATAACAAGGTCAAACTCAGGAAGCATTTCACGGTGAGCTCCGTAGCCACCAGCTGCTGCTTTAACAGGAACATTGTACTCGGCTGCCGCTTTATTGAGAGCGTTAGCCAAGAGACCACTGGTCCCACCACCAGCACAAAGAACAAGGACATTTGTTTCTTCTGTAATATTATTTTGAGCTGGAGCTTCTTCTGCAGCACCTGCTTTTTCAAGAATCGCATCTGCTTTAGCTGTATTGAAGTTAGCCGCAACCTTTTCTTTCAGAGCATCGTTTGATTTACCAGAACGTTCTTCTTCCAGAATTTGTTCATCATAAACCTTGACGAATGGGTAGTAGATGATAATATCCACTACAACCAGAAGAGCCGCAAGGACGAATGACAAGAGTTGGAAGTTGGTACCAAGAACAATTCCCAGAGGTCCAGGGGTTACCCATGGAAGGTTAGCTGAGAAGGAGTTCATGTTCAAGGTATCGACAAAGAATTTGAAAATCCAGACATTGGCAATTGGGGCAAAGATGAATGGAATGAAGAAGATTGGATTCAATACGATAGGAGCTCCAAAGAGGATTGGTTCGTTAACTCCAAAGAAGGTAGGAACAACAGAGGCACGTCCGATAGCCCTGTTTCGTTCTGATTTACAGAGCCACATGAAGAGGAATGGAACAATCAAGGTTGCACCAGTACCACCCATGGTAACGATGAACATTTGTGTACCAGAGGTGATGACCTTATCCGCATGTTGACCAGCTTGAATCAAGTGCAGGTTGGCATCGATATTGGCATAAGTAATGGCTGCAATAGCTGGTTCAACGATTGATGGACCATGGATACCCACAAACCAGAAGAAAGCATAAGCACCAAAGATAAGGGTAATTCCGAGATAACCATCAGCTGCAGAGAAGAGAGGAGCCAGAAGCGTACCGATAGATTCTGCAACAGTTACACCAAGAGATGCTTTAACAATCAGTTCAAAGGCATAAAGGATAACCACTGACAAAGTGAATGGAATCAAGTCCTTAAATACTTGGGAAATATTTGGTGGAACTTCTTCTGGCATACGAATGGTGACATTATTTTTCACACAAACCTTGTAGACATTAACCGTTACAAAGGCTGCGATGAAAGCTGTCAAAAGACCTTTGGTTCCCATAAAGGCAGTCAGAAAGCCACCTTCCTTAGCAGGTTCAGCAGCCATCAGGAGGAAGCCGACCATGGAAGCCAGCATCGTAGACAAGAAGTTAATCTGGTTTGTCGCTGGCAGATCACGATTGACAGAGTCTGTCAGAGCCTTAGCGGTTGTTCCGCCTACAAAGAATGCCAGAATCCCCATCGAATAGCTATAAGGAGTCATAAGGAAAGTTTCAATGTCCTTAGACCAGTGGAAGCCCCAAGCATTTGGCACATAGGCAATCAAGATAAAGATAGATGAAAAGAGGATGACTGGCATACCAGCGATAAAGCCATCCCGAATAGCACGGAGATAGATATTCCGAGAAATCTTCTCAAAGAAAGGCTTCCCTTTCTCAATAAGTCCGATGAGTTTGTTCATTATTTTACTCCTCTTTTGTATAGTTCAATCAAATGGTGCATCATGTCTTTTAGCAAGATAGTAGTCATTAGGTGATCCTGGCCGTGCATCATGGTCACACTGTAAGCCAAGTCCTCGCCAGCAGCTTCTTTTGTCAAGAGACTGGTCTGAGCATGATGAGCTTCAGCGATGCAGCCATTGGCTTCTTCCACCAAGGCATCTGCCTTAGCAAAATCTCCCGCTTCTGCAGCCTTTAAGGCTTCCAACAGTTTGGAACGGGCATCGCCTGCATAGGCTACAATTTCAAAACCAAGTAATGTTACTTCTTCTCTGTTCATGACAGAACCTCCTTTTTTAGTTAAAGTAATCGTTGAATATGTAAAACAAGGTAGACTCGCTCACTGTTGTATACATCTACTCCAGTTTGTTGAGCGACAATCTCGTAAATGGTACTTCCAATTTGATAGGCTTCTGGATAAGTCAGCTTTATCTGACTTTCCATTTCAAGGAGTGACACATTATCATCCCGACTCCTATCTAAATAGTCTAAGAAGTAATTAAGGTGAATCATGAAACGGTCATAGAAGTTACTATTATCAGTTGTTCTTCTAATTCCATTTTTCATTAGCTCGGCTTCGACCTCACCTAGAATTTCTTTCCGCTTATCTAGATGGTTCTGTCCTTCTGAATTAGAATCTCCTTCTGCATTAATAAAGTGATAGGCAATTCTATTGATTTCATCGTCTGGAAAGGTATCTAATAAGCGTTCACGATAAATCGCTACAGCTTCTTGAGCGATTTTATAAGGAACTGGATATTTCTCTCTAGCATCTGGAAGAGCGCTGTCCTTGTAGCGTCCCTGTTGTACTGCTTGATAAGAACAGTAGATATGGTCCGTCAAAGTGACATAGATATAATCTTGAACCGGATAGCTGTACTTCCTTGAAAGACTGTCAATCACTTCGTAGGTCACAGTGATGAAATCCAGCGGAACATCTTTGAGAAGACTCACAAAGTTTTCTCTCGATTCCTCCGTTTTCATCCGAAAGACTTTCTCAGCCTTTTCTTTTGGGATAAAATCACCCTTCTTTTTACCAAAAATGATTCCCTTCCCAACAATGACCAACTCTTCCCCCTTTTCATTTCTGACAAGAGCGACATTGTGGTTCATTGGATTTAGAATCCGATACATGGTAACCTCCTTACTTGAATATTCAAGAATTGTGAAAATAAAAAATGACCACAAACACCCTTAGAAAGTTTTTTACCTCTAATTCGTCTGTGATCATGCGTAATCTTAGTTACTAACATTCACCTTTTATTAACTTGTGACTATAGTATATCATAAGGTTAATAATTTGTAAACCCTTTCTTTGAGCTTTTTAAACATTTTTTTCTTTTTTTGGTGATTTTAAACGAAAATCAGTCATTGATAACTCTCCCTAAATGGATACCAATGACTGATCCTATTTTAGGAAATTTCCAGAAGCTCTATTTTATGCAGAAACGCTTACGTTGGATTTTTATTTCCCCCTTCTATTTTAAATCAGAGCTGTTAAAAATTTCATTATAAAATAGCAGAATTAGACTCTTTCTTTCCAAGAAGTCGCTGTTTGCTTAAGCACTTGATTGAGCTCATCAATGTTTTTAAAGCCTGTCGTACGAAGCCATTGACGAGCAGCTTCTTCCCCTTGCTCAATATAGTCTTTGACACTACCTGCCCAAGTGGCACGGCCGCAAAGAACACCATTGAAATTCGCACCAGACTCATGAGCAAAAACAAGTGTTTCTTGGAAGAGTTTAGCGGACACACCGGCACTCAGATAGATATAAGGCAGCTTGGTTGCTTCATCTTGTTCTTTGAAGAAAGCTGCAGCTTCTTCCTTCGTATGCACCACTTCACCATCCCCAAAGCCTTCTACATATTTCACATTGACTGGTACTTCAACCTTCAAAACATCAATATTGAAACGTGAATCAGAGAAAACTTTCATGGCTTCAATAACTTTGCGAGGCTTCACCTTGGCATACTCGGCACTGGAAGCATCCGCAATGGTTTCATCATAGGCTAAGATTTCAAGGAAGAAAGGAATGTCTTCCGCAACACATTCTGAACCGACACGTTCAATATAAGCTTGTTTTTGCTGGTTCAATTCTTCAGAGCTGTCTACGTCATAGTAAAGCAAGAACTTGACTGCATCTGCCCCTTGTTCTTTGATACGTTTGGCAGACCAGACATCGAGACAGTCCGGTAGACGCTTAGTGCTGGAGGTGTCATAACCTGTTTTTTCATAAGCCAGCAGCAAACCGGCATTTTTGTCCAGGGCTTTTGTAGCTGGAAGGCCATATTCTGGATCAAGCAGCATGGAGGAAGCGTATGGGGTCAGTTCTTCAGCTACCAGAACTTTCAGTTCTTCCATTTGCGCAACTGTTGGTTCTGCCTCTTGGTATTGAGCCATCAATCGTTTCAAGGCTCCACGTTGGTCAAAGGCCAGGGCAGAGATGATACCATTTTCATCAGAAAGTTTTTCCATATATTTACGTTTTTGCTCAGTTAATACCATTGTTTATACCTCTTTTACGTTTATTTGTTCATAAAGACCGTCATAATGATAAACATTGACATGTCCAGTCATCTTTTCTTGAGCATTTAACATGCCAAGAACATTTGCTTTTTTCAATAGAGAGACATCATCTACATGATGACTCAGAGCTGAAGAAATTCCTGCAACAGTCGAGTCCCCAGATCCAACTGGATTGACTACTTCAATTTTAGGGATATCTACCTTGTAGAAAGTATCCCAGTGCTTGGCAAAGGCACCATCTGCACCAAGTGATACGATAATCCATTCGACTCCTTCAAATAAAGGATCAGACAAAACAGATTTGAGTTCGCCAATATCCTTTGAAACTTCTCTACCTAATAATTGGGATAACTCCTCATTATTTGGTTTGATTGCAGTTGGCTTTACATTCGATTTCAAAACGGCTTCCAAGGCAGCACCTGAACAGTCCAGGACGACTTTATTATCAAATTGATTGGCAATTTCAATAAGCTGAATATAATACTCAACTGGTAGACCCGCCGGTAAACTACCTGAGATGCTGACTACATCAGCCGATTCCATCAAGTGCTTGAAATGATGCAAGAAGCCATTTGCCTCTGATGCAGAAATTCTTGGCCCAGCTTCCAGGATTTCCGTTTGCTTACCCTCGTGCAGAATGGCGATACAATTCCTGGTATCCCCAGAAATTTCATAAAAAGACTGCTGCACATTCTGATGGAGATTCTGAAGCAAGAATTTTCCATTTGTTCCACCAATTAATCCTGTTGCGGCGACATGATCGCCAATTTCTGCTAGAACCCTTGTTACGTTTAAACCTTTTCCGCCAGCTGTTTTACTGACTTCTGCAACACGATTAACAGTGTCTAGCTTAAACTCTTCCAACGGATAAGAGATATCAATGGAAGGATTCATTGTAACTGTAAGAATCATCTGGTTACCTCACTAATCGTGGTATTCTCCGCGATCCCACTTTTCCAAAAATTCTGTGAAAAAGTTCTCATCAGCTTGATGAGCGTTGTGAGTTTCGACATGCTCAATTTTTGCAATCAACTTTTTGTTTTCTTCCGTTGGTTTATATTCTGCATGAATGAAAGCTTCAATGATATCACACATGAGAAGTTCTCCGGTAATCTTGCCACCAAACCCGATAACATTAGCATTTAATTCTTCTTTAGCGTAGAGAGCTGAAGTCATATCACGGACCAGGGCTGAACGGATTCCCGGAACCTTGTTAACCGCATTATTAATGCCGACCCCTGTACCGCAGATACAGATTCCTAGATCTGCTTTTCTGCTGGCCACTGCTTCTCCGACTTTTTTACCATAGATTGGATAATGAGTCCGTACATGGTCGTATGTTCCGTAGTCTTGAACTTCATAGCCTTTTGATTTCAAAAAATCAACAACAGCCATCTTTTCGTTAGTTACGATATGGTCACATCCAATTGCAATTTTCATTTAAATTCTCCTCTCTCCTTAGCACATCTTGTTGAGCATATCAACACGGATTTGGTGGCGACCTCCGTCATATTTCCCATTGACGAATCCTTTTGCAATATTCTTAGCAAGGCCTTCACCAACAATTTCTGATCCCATCGTAATCATACGAGAGTTGTTGTGGCCGCGAGTCATATAAGCAGAGCGTTCATCTGAAACTTCTGCGGCTACCATTCCTTTAATCTTGGTTGCGACCATGAACGGACCTGCTCCGTATGCATCAATGACAATACCAAGATTATCTTCTTGCTCATTCACTTCAGTGGCAACCGCTAGTGTCACATCAATGAAATCCTGGCCTTCCTTTGTCACATCGACTACTTCAAAGCTTTCTCCAACGAGATAATCTTTGACCACATCTTTCAGCTTGCTTCCTGCAGCATCTGCTCCAATAATAATTGCCATGAGCATTCTCCTTTTTTGATTTATTTGAACAGATTGTTGTTTTTAACCAACACAATCTGATTTTCATAATCATAATATACTCCTTTTTCAGTTTATTGTCAACACTTTTTGTTTAATTTAATCAATATTTTTATTAATCTGATTAAGTCAAACAAAAAAAGCCCTAAAAAGAGCTTTTAGACAATATAATCAGAGTAAGTTATAAAATCACTTTTGTATACTCCTCTACCTTTTCTTGTACCTTATCTAAAGATTGATCAGTGATTACAGCGGTGATATCTGATAAGGAACAGATAGAAGTGAAATCTTCCTTCCCGATTTTAGAGGAATCTATCAAAAGATAGCTTTCAGTGGATCGTTCCAGGGCTAGCTTTTGAGTGTAAGCTTCTTCAAAAGACGAAGTCATAATCTGACCATTCTTAATTCCATTCCCACTAAAAAACATCTTGGAGAAATACATCCGATCCATAATGGCATTTGTCATCTCTCCAACAAAAGCCTGAGTGGCATCTCTCATTTCTCCACCTAAGAGAAATACTTTAAACGTATCAGATTTCTTTTTCTGTAGATCATTAAAGATTGGTAGACAATTAGTAATCACCCGAAGGTTTTCATTCGTAATCTCATCAACAAGAACCTCGACAGAAGTTCCTGGGCCAAGAAAAATGGTGTCCCCATCCTTAATTAATTCTACAGCCTTCTTGGCTACTTTCTTCTTTTCTTCTATGTTCTTTAATAGCTTTTCTTCATGGGGGAGTTCACGATAGAATTGGGATTTATTACTTTTGGCTCCACCAAAAATTCGAGTCAGTTTTCCTTGACTTTCTAACTCTGTTAAATCACGCCGCACCGTCATATCAGAAACTTTCAAACTGTCCATAATCTCAGAAACAGTGACTGTTCCCGCTCTATCAACTAGTTTGACTAATTCATCCAGTCGTTGATGTTTGTTCATCCTTTATCCCCTTATCTACATTGTTACCAATTGTTCATTGTTTATTCTGATATTTTATACAGAAAGATTCTAGTATTCATTATAACTCTTTCTGTTTAACATTTCAACATTTCATGTTTAATTCAAACACTTTCGACTTGCATTAGTACCTCTGAAAATTTCTATATTTCAGGTTGATCTAATGATTCTTGATACTTGAATTTGGAGGCTTCTGTATATTCTTTATTCAAGATTTCTACAAAGTTTTCCAATCTCCTTGCTACATCTTCATAATTTTCTAGATAATTATCTAATTGTTTTTGAAGTTTAAAGATATCTTGATTCACTTTTTCCAAGCTGAGAGTTTCTGACAAATTAAATTTTGCAAAATCATATTTAGCTAGTTTTCGGCTTTCTTGATTATCACTTTTTAGATTGATAAAAACTTCTGCCATCTTATCTAAGGCAGCGATTTTTTCTTGTGTCTCATGTAATCTAATATCTAGTTTTGCTATTTCCGTTACAAACTCTTCCTTAATTTCATGATAACTCTTATCACTAGTATTCAGCTCAATCAAGAGATTGATCTCAGAAATTTTTTGTTGGATATTAGCGACAGTTGGTCTCCTATAGGGAAGTTTTTGACTATCCTGTGTTAGCTGTCTTATCAGAGTGCGCCCTTTGATGTAGCGATCTTTGTATGAACTCTCTTTATTATAGACAAAGTAAGATGTGGTTTCTCGAATGTAGACTTTATACTTTTTAAACTCCTCTTCTTCTATGGTATCTAGCTGGTAGTTAGGAATAAAGATGATACCATTTTGTCTTATTCCAAAAGAAACTTTGATGTATATTCCTTCATCAACCAACTTCTCAATTTGATCTTCTGCTAATTCAACCTCAAATTCATGTACAGCATCTCGATTCTTCTTAAATTTCTCATAAGCTGATTCAGTCTCATCAAGATTAACCTTTTCCTGTTTCCGCTCTTCCTTAAAGTTATGATATTGTTCTTGTAAATTCCCCTGT
Source organism: Streptococcus atopicus (assembly GCF_049166725.1). Lineage (NCBI taxonomy): Bacteria > Bacillati > Bacillota > Bacilli > Lactobacillales > Streptococcaceae > Streptococcus > Streptococcus atopicus. Next base: position 10,575 of record NZ_JBMHFC010000002.1, on the reverse strand, counting down.
TCTTCTAACGTTATTATTTTTCTCTCTTCAAAATAACTTTGAAAAAATTGAACATCATAGAGTTTCTTATCACTTATTTTTTTATGATTTAAACTGATTCTTTGTCCATCTTCTTCTAGGGTAAAGTTCACATTTTTCCGTTTGAAGTCTATGGTAAGATTTAGTTCTCTAGCTTTTGAAAGTAATTCTTCTATAGAATTTGTTTTCTCAAGCAAAAATTCCAATCGGTTTTCAATGTCTTGTTTGGCAAAATAGGTTCTGAAGAACTCTTCATCATACAAATCCCGTTTGCTAAGTTTGTTTCCACGAATAATCCGCTTCATATCTCTATCTGTCATCAAAAAACGACTATACCTGCGAGTAAAGTCTATTTTAACATGAAGCTGCTCTGCTTTTTTCAAAAAGTCCTCAAAAGAATCAGACTGCTGCATCAAAAAATAAAGGCGTTGTTTCAGTTCAAACTTGTGGTTCGATTTTTTATAGACCTCATAATCACGATGTGAATAACGATTCTCAATAATTTTTGCTCCAGCTATTTTAGAAATGCGATCAGAAATCATACGAAAATTTCTTTCCTGAGCATAGTCCCACTTAAGTTTCTTGTATGAGTTGATATCAACAGAGTTTATTACTATATGGTTATGAAGATGCGAGTGATCAGTGTGAGTTGCTACAATAAATCGAAACTGCCCACCAGTTAATTCTTGAATTGTTTCATATCCTATGCGATTGACTTCTTCTGGAGATAAGTTATCATCAGGAGAAAAAGACTGTATCAAATGATGGGCATGAATCTTTTGTTGGCGCTTTTCTTGACGATCATTTCGGAAATTATAGAGAGCATCGTTATTCAGAAAATTAGTATTGTACATCTCCACTGTTTCTTCATAAATTGGAAAGTCTAAGTAATTGCTCATACCAAAATCAGATACTAACTTTAAATTGTTTGTCTTGTCAGGATTGAGGATATATTTAATCAATCGTCTGCGATATTTTTCTCCATGAGTCGCAAAATGTTTAGTGACTACCATAAAACTCCTTTAATTTCTCTACCTTAATTTGAAAATCTTTTTCCACCTCTGATACAAGCTCTGCCATTCCTTGACGCAACTCTTGAAACTGTTCATAAGAAATAATGTGACTTTGATTAACTGCATGCGCAATTTGATTGACATTATTTCCAATACGCTTGAGTTCAAAAATCAAGTCTTGATAAATTGCCGTATCAATCGTGAGGAAGTTCATATTAGGGTTAAGCAAAACTTTTCTAGCATATTCAGAAAAAGTTTTACATCTACTCTTAGAAAGATGATTATTTAGTTGGTTCAATTCCGAGTCAGTCAGAAAAACTTTTTTCAAGTTCGTTCGATAACGATGCTCCATAGCACCCTCCTAACCCAAATACTTGTCACAAAACTCTGGACTGAGTTGATGAGTTCGGCTCACGTCTTTAATCAGTTCCTGAACACAATTTAAAAGAAGTAAAACATGGTCTTGAGTCACTTGATTACTTACTTTGGCTATAACCAATACTTCATAAACATCACGGCTAATTTGTTCTAGCTTTTGCAATTGCCACAGTGAAAACCAAGCTTTTATAGCTAACTTTTCTTCATCATAGGCCAATAATTTATCCCTTACAAAAGGAGAAAAATGCCTATAATTTGATTGATTCATCAGTTTTTCAATTTGTTCCAGCTCCTCCGCAGTTAGATTGACCTCTTTTCGGACATCTCGATATTGTTCAACCATCTCAGTTCCCTCACTTTTATCATTTCTCGGGTTTAACCCGCCCCCGTAATACATACGGAGAATTTCTAAAGCTCTCACTCGTTTCTTGTTAGGTCTTTGCGAGCTCAGATATTGTGTCCACAATATCCCAAAAATCATATCGCCAGCTGATCAAAACCTTACAGTTTTGACAGCTAACGATAAGATAACTTGGTGGCTCCGCCCCCAAACCCCCAATGAAATATTGAGGTTTGATTTTCTTAGGAATGATATTAGGATAACAAGGATGATTTGGAAAAGGTATCACATCATAGAAATAAAGGTAAGAAAAAAGAGCCAAACAGCTCTCAGAGAAATAATATGCAGTCGAATGCTAAGAAGAATGTTATAATCCTCATCCATTGGCATCCATTTAATTTTCGTATATTACAAATGGATCTTTATAAATTTGGGTTTCATCCATCTGTATCACCGAAACTTTATCAAAACCTGATCTATCTAATGTTAAAAATGACTTTCCTACAATTCTTTGTGTATTTAAAGGATTTGTTGTCATAAATAGATTAACCTCATTATAGGTGTTAACTATTTTTTGTACCTCTTCTCTAACTGTACTAACTAATTGAGGATTATTATATCTGTTACCACTATACTTTCGTTGCGATGAAATTTTTACTGTTGTATTTTCCAAATAGTCAGCTGCTAATTTTTCTAAAGGAATATCATATGTATCACATACTAATAAATTGACAACCTTATTCTTCTTGTTTTCAATTGGATACTCAACAATAATTTCTCCTTGAAATTCATCATATTGAACAACTGATGATTCAGAGATAAATTCTGAAAAAAATCCATTAATAATAAGTTCAAACTGCATTGGTATTGAGACACCTATAAGTTGTAACTTTCGATAGCCTAATATATTTGCTGCGATCCACAGTCTTTTATAACAGTTATGAAGATATACAGAATGACCATCATTAAATGTTCGTTCCGCATTGTTTTTTCTAAAAATCATTAGTAATGAAGTAGAGATTAATAAATAAAGAACTATATAAGTAGCGGTAGAATTATCAGGAGTTATTTCAAAAATAGCTCTTGTAAAAAAATTGGTATTTGATATCTTTTCAACTTCAACTAGGGTTAAACTCTTCCCAATCAAATAACAAATAAGAATTGGAAATATAAAAATTAATACTAATGGTAAATAAAATTTTTGAGACCAAAAAAAGCATTTCTTAAATAATTTATTTTTTCGATTCATACGTATCTATACATCCTTAAAATAGATTAGAGTGGATTGCCACTTATTTGATTCCCTAAAGTAGAATCTACCAGCCCGAAGTCCAACTATCAAAAAGAATAATCTGTCATCATTATCTGAGATAATTTTTTCCCATGATTCAATGTCAACATAAGATGCAGTAGGTATATCTTCAGGATGGGTATGCCATTCTCCAATTAAACTTATAAAACCTGAGCTTTTACCAAAATAATCATCTGCAAATTTCTGGTGGTTTGGAGAAGTTTTTGAAAATTTGTATCTGCTTCTTACATCATTATCCTGTGGTCCTGAAAAATTTATAATAAGTATCGAATTATTTAAAAGTCTCTTACCAACAAAGATACCGCCTGCTTCAGGTTCCGAACCCAGTTGCCTAAATTCTAGTAATGAATTAAAAATATCAGATGGTATTACAATTTGGGACTTATTATTCAGACTTATATATATCAACTTTATACTCTCCATTACACTCTGGACAAGAAGTATTTGTTCTTAAAGCAACATTTAATAAATCATTATTTTTTAAACAATTGTAGTATCGAACACTATAAGTAAATCCTTCTTTTCCAAACTGTTTATCTGAACCAATTACTGATATCAATCTATTTTCAGCAGAAAACTCCCCACCCAAGTACTGTAAATATACTTCAATAGCTTTATTTGCCAATGAACTAGGCGCAATAACATTATATGGAATAAATGAAGAATAGCAGCTAGCTAGACGCTTTTCAAATATTTGATTTTTCTCTGCAAAAGAAGCCCTATTATTAACAAGATGTCCATCTTCATAATTCATACACATATAGCATCCATTATTTTGTGGAGAAATTAGCAGGTTATGATACCCAACCCCATATGGATCTAACCAACAAAATAATACCGTCTTTCCAATCTTTCTGAAAAAATGATTAATTTCAAAATTTGTTTTAGTATCACCGACACAAGAAAAAATAAAATCATATTCATGAAATAAATTTGGATTCTTCTGAACTATTTCTTGAAATCTAATACCCTCACATTCGATTTCTAAATCTGGATTTTCTTTTTTCAGTCTATCTTCTAGAGCGTCTACTTTCTGAATATTGTCATTTAAACTATCCATGCCTAAGTAATGCCTTGAAATGTTATCTGCCGTTAAAAAATCAGGATCAATTAAAAGAAGTTTCGCTATCCCCATTTTAGATAAGTTGTTTGCAATAAATGATCCTACAGATCCAAGTCCAATAATGACTACTTTTTTATTCAGGAAACCATATTCTTGGGATGTCCTACTCACTCTATACTCCTTATCGAATCTTGTAATGTATACTGGAGTGATTTTGCAACTTCCACCTTTTGATTTTTTTGCCTTAGAATCAATGTTTTTTCTATTTTTATTTTTTTGTTGCACCTTATTATCAAATTTAAATGGAAATTTGGAAGTACTAAACTCAAAGCTCGCACCAAACAAAATATAATCATTATCAGATATAGGAAGTGATAAAATTAATGTGAATGACTTTCGTTTCGTTTTACACCACTTTTGGAAGCGGCGTCTAACACCCGAAGATAGATTTCCTGTGATCATTTTCTTAAACGTTGCTTCTGTTAGTTCATTCAGGGGATTAGGAGGAATCACAGAATTCGAATCTTTAAGTGGAAGTATATAAACATCTCTGCTTTTTTTAGAATGTGGCGCAACACTCCCTTTGAGTTGTGAACCATAATTAAAAAGATGGAATTTCTGATTCGACAAGACTAATTCATGTTTCTCAAATGTACTAACCCTGGATAAATAACTTCGAATATCTATATATTTTATTTTTGACTTCAAACAACTGATATACCAATATGACAGAAACTCTTTCCTGAGCTCTTCAGTCATTTTTGGTGTATCCCAACTATCCAGTAATTCCTTTACTTTTTCACAGCAATCTTTCAATAATCCACTTGGATTGTTAAAGTCCCAAATTAGATTATCATCTGAAATGTAGCACAATTTCCCTTCGGAACCGACATGGCTATACCATTTATTAAAATCCATATAATTTGAAAGATAGACTTCAGGAAGCGAATGAGGAAAGTCATTAGAAACGATAATTTTTAAGGTAAATTTTTTATATTGATAAAAATAGCATTCCTTATCTTCGAACTCCGAGCTCTCTGAAGGTATTTCATCAAAGTACATCTGGAATATTTCTTTTTTTTCTAACATACACGCCTCTAAGCACTTGGATAATCACTGATTATAGCCCGAGTTCCAAAGTTTTCTGCTGTCTCTTTTTGTTCAATAATAGGAAAATCGTCTCCAAACTGTTTACTCAATATTTTTGTAGACTCACTTAAATCAGTAGAATCTATTGCCTCATCTAGTGAAGCTCTTAATTTTTCTAATTTATTCTTAAAGGCTTCCATTTGTATATTTGATACCCTTTCATATACATCAGTATATGGCTTAACCGGTAAGAAAACCTCTAATCTCGGATAAAATAAGTTTCTATCAACATCATATGTATCCGAAAATGAATTAATCATAGTATTTACTAAATTTCTTAAAGCTGAAATATCATCATAAGTAGTGTTTCCAGATAAATAGTCTACTTTTTTGCTTACAGAAAAATTATTGATAGCAAAAACTGAAATCCCAATGCCTGTCGGTCTATTATCTTGATTTTTAAATTTGAGATCTTTCCATCTTTTTAAGTAACGAATTACTCTTCGAAATTGGTTTCTGTCTTCGGAGTTCTCCATAGCATTATTAATTTTTTTCGTTAATTCTACAGGGTCTGCTTCCTCCCATTTAATGTTTTCGTCAGTACTATTAAGTTTTCCTCTGGCTAAAAAATAGTTATCATTTTCAGTACAATATACCGCTATATCAATGTGAACATTATCTTCAGGAAATGATACTGTCACACATGGATTTTTTACTTTGACTCTATTTTCACCAAATTCGGAGGCCAGTGCATCAAAAATAAATTTCTTTACCTCTTTAGGAGAATTCGAGTGTCTATCAACATCGATTTTTAAACCTCTATCTAAATCATAATCTCCTTCATCGATTGGCAAAATACCTGTGTAAGTTGAGTAGCTTCCTTGGTTGAAAAAGCTTTTTTCAAATTCTGAAACGCCATTATTAATTATTTCTTCAACCTCTTTACGTTTTTCGATTAAAACCTTTTTATCATCAGCATCTAGCTTAATAGTATCGTGAAATTTAATAAACTGTGACTGCAAAGTAGCCATAAATTTTCTCCTTAAATTATTTTGTTATATCTAACTTTTATTATATCACTTTCTACGACCATTTCTTGAATTTCCAATTAATTATCTAATCTAAATATGATTTTAGAAGATACCACTACTACCGTTCTTCCAACACAAATCTCTCAACCGTTCCTGTCCCACTTTCAACATCTCCTCCTCAACCTTACTCCATTTTCCGAAAAGGCATTCTTGAAGAACTGTTGCTGCGGAAATCTCATCCGTTTCAGAATCGTAAATACAAGTCCTATCTCTTTGGTAAATTTGAATGCGGTCAAAGAGTTTATCGTTTTCTAACTCTCTTAGGTTATCAACCAAATGCTCTACAATACCATCATGATGTTCTTTAGGGGTTGCTCTGGCCTGATTAGGATTTATTGTGTAAAGTTCCTCATAACAAATCAAGGTACTGAGATAGGAAAGTTCTGGTTTGGTGCCAATCACAGCCAAAGAAATATGGTAGCCTTTTTTTCGTAGTAATTGAGCAGTCTGCCGTGGGACTTGAGTGGTTCGCAAAGTCCCTTCAATCAACAAATGATAGCCTTGTGTGCTGAGTTCATCAACTAGATGCTCTACCATTTTTCCTGCAAATCCCTTTGTATAATCCACACTATCTTTACCATACTTTTCTTGCAGAGCTAAGTAATTTAGGTGCTGAGAACGATAGCTATCACCGTCAATGATAATGATATTCCCTTGAAATTCTTTTTGCTTAATTCGATGGATGGTCGTCTTTCCTGCTCCGCTTTGCCCACCAAGCAAAATGGCTTTCGGTTGGTCTGGAATCGTCTTTCCACGAGTTAGAGTTAGAGCTCGAATCGTTCGCTGTAAGGCTTTCTGAAATTCATCCTCACTAAATTCTTCCAGTCTCATCAAGCCACCACCCGATGATACACCGTGTCTAACATCCGCTCTATACCGTCTAAATAGCCATTATAACGCTCTATTTCATCGAAAGTATCAACAAGGTAAATCTTTGTATGGATCAATTCAGCCAAATCATCACTCATCAAAATCCAAGGATTGGTTTCGTCATCAAAAGCAATATCTTGACTATCTTGGTAGCGATAGAGTTGGGATAAAATGGCCGCTCCACGTTCTTTTATCACTTCTACTTTTAAGGTCAATTGATAATCTTCAAGGGGTGTTAGCATTTTGTCCTCCCCTACAATATCAACGTATGAAACATTAAATTTCTGACAAATTCGGTCGATGAGTTCTGTTGAAACAGAACTAGTTCCATTTTCATATCGACTTAGGCTATTGCGTGAAATCCCAACAATTTTTGCGAATTCTGGCTGGGTTAAATCATGAGTTTTTCGTAAGGACTTAATATTATCTCCAATCATATACTGTTTCCTCCTTGTATTTACTCTTATTATACCACAAAGAACGGATAATGCACCAAAATTGGTGCATTATCCGTTCTTCGGCTTCTTTACCTGCTTAAATTCTTCAATCCGTTTCGCCAGTTGCTCTGAATTAAGTTTGTTCTTGGCATCAGTAATGGTTTCATCTAAAGTTCGTTCCCTTGGTATAGGTTTTGAGATGGTTTCTTCTGCTCTAGTGGTCTGAGTTTTTGAATCAAAGACAACATCTAGTAATTGGTCTACCTTAAATAATTCGGCTTCAGACATCCCTGATAAGCGATGAATGAGACGTTTAAAGCTATTCTGGTTATGAGTTTTCTTTCTGAATAATCGCATATTTTTCTCCTTATAAAAAGCAGTCCAGCTGGACTGCTCTCGCTTATAGGTCATCAATAGCTGCGGAAATAGCCTGTAGCTTTTTATTTTGAATCTTCTTTTCATCAATCAGCTGATGGAGTTCTTCAATTTGCTTTTGACAAGCTGAAATGTCATTGTTGTTTTGTGCAATTGTATTCGCCAAATGTTGTTTGTAGTCACTAGTGATATTTACTTTCAGCGACTGACTTTGCTTATCTTTTTCTTCAGTCTTTGATTCTACTTTAGCTTCTGGATTCTTTTTTTGCTTTTCAAAAGCAGCCACATAATCCACTTCTTCATTTGGCTGATCATCCTTTTTATGGAAGAGTGCTGCGATTTTAGCTCGCTCTTCATTTGAAGATGTTGGTGTCGCATCGTCTAGTGGCTGATCAAAATTCCATGATTTACTCATTCTGTATCCTCATTTCTATCATTTGGGTGGAGTGGGGCTTCTTTACCAAAGGCCTGTTCTAAAGCTTCATGAAAGGATAAATGACTAGATTGTTGCCGTTTGATAAAGGTACTGTACATAACTGTTTGAAGTTGGTCACGATAGTTTTCCAATTTTTCCGTCTCTCGCGAGACTTTTTCTTCTTGTCTAGCCACTTTTTCAGCCAGACGTTCAATCACACTCATAAAACATTCCTCCTTGTCACACTCTAGCTTATGACAAGACTCTTGATTTTGTTATCACAATTCTAAAACAGTCTCTCGTTTAGGTGGAGGATGATTCCTAATGACTTGTGCTTGGACTGATTGGATAACTTCCCCTAAAGAAATTTCCCTTTGTTGTTTCACCAAATCATTCCAGTCTGACTTGGTTTCAAATCCCTGTAATGGTGGCAATTCTTGAACGATTGGAATACCTTTCTCTGACAATTTCTGACAAAAGTCTCTCCCGGCTTCATCATTATCAACTGCCAATGTTATCATTTCAGGGTGTTCATTAAAATAGAGTGTCGTATCTTTGATGGCATATAGGTAGTTGGTTAACCGATTAGGTGTGACGATGTCTAAAAAATCTAGTTTCCCTTGTTCCTCTGCTGCTAGACGCAAGACTTGGTATGTAATCACTGAAAGTTTTAAGCCTTCCATTGAAACCAGGCGAACATCTGATAGCTGCTTTTGATGAAGCTTATAATAGCTCATCATATCAATAACCGATTCACAAAAGATGAGTCGATTAGGTTTGCCAACATCAAAACTAATACCCACATGACCATGAGACCCCTTCATGATTTTCTTCAAGTATCCTCGATCATGTCTTTGTTCATTTTTGACGAGACCTTGAAGGCTTGCTCCTTCTAGCTGACCATGGTGGTTGTAGCTCTTAAAGACAAGGATAGATTCCTGAAAGGTCTTTGTCTGGTAACATGCTTGAGCCAAGATTCCTTTTCTACCGAAGGCATTAATAACATCATCACTTAATCCACGAACCCGGGTCAAGTAAGTTCTTGCTTGCTGAAAAGTTTCTTCAGGCAAATAATAACGAAAAGGGCGATAAGTTTCTTCTATCGTTTTAGCCTGTTTAAAATCTCCAGTTTCAAGATAGGACACGACTTCTTTAAAAGAAACACCTGCCACTAACTGAACAAAGTCAATCACATCTCCTTGTATATCTCTTGAAAACCATTTGAAAGTATTGGTATCAGCAAAAATCCGAAAGGAATCATGTTCTGGGTGTTCATAAACTTGTCCTGATAAACGTCTAAAGGAATAACCCAGACTCTCAGCCACATCTAAAATGGACTTTTGTTTTACTGCTTTAATTATTGTCATCTCATCTCCCTATCAAAAAAGCAGAAGAATCTCTCCTGCTAGTTTGTCTCATGTGTGGTATCTCCTTGAATGTTTGGAATACTAGAGTTAGCCCCATCAGTAGCTTCTTTTAAGTTCTCTAGTTTTCCATTACAAATGGTTAGATGATTAACCAGGAGCTTGTCTGAAACCTTGGAGTAGGACAACTTAATCGTCTTAGTTTCTGTCTGAGTAGTTCGTTGTTGCTGCTTACTCAAATCAGATACATAGGTCACTTGATAGGATACTTCTGCGAGAGCTTCATTGGTTTCCGTATTAACATAGATATGAGCGGTTTCAAAGCGGTAATCCAAAATATAGTCCTTATAGACCTGATTGATGGAATCCTCTTGGCGAGCCACTTCTTCCTTATAAGCAGAATCCGTCATATAGGGCTTGATACGATTGTTGTTCTCGCCAAGCCTTTCCTTAGTGTAGTATTGAGTGAGAAATTCTTTGACAAACTCATCTGATAAGACTGTTGCTTTTTCTTCCTGCTTTTCCTTTGTCACAAGTTTATTTGCTTCTGCTCGTATTTGATGCTCAGTTTGCTTTGAAACGGATTGTGAGCCAATCGTATAGCCAATCATGGCCATAAAACTTACTGCGACTAAACCTCCTACTCCAATCAGAAATCTAGCCTTTACTTTATTTAACATGGCTTTCTCCTTTTTTCACAAGATAGCAACATCATAACAAGATTGCCTTGGAAAAGTTATCACAAAAATATCGTAAGAATCATTATAATTTATGATATACTAGTGATAATAAATTGTTATCGGTAGGAGA